>NZ_JAKFZO010000010.1:0-203872 GCF_021654175.1 Pseudoalteromonas sp. MMG024 | reverse complement strand
TTCGATGTTCAAACGATTGCCCTGTGCTTTTATCTTCACCGCACAAAAAAGCGCGGCGTACACAACGAGAAATACAATGGTAATAGGGAGTATCAACCAGACTGATTTGTTGTTTTCTTGGAACCGCCATGACTTCTCATCCTTAAGAAGTGTTACATCCCTTAAACATAGAAAAACACCCAAACTAAATCAAATTAGAGTGGGTGTCTTTGTTATTTCTTTATTATTAACTTTATTTCCGTTTAGGTGAGTGTCACTTTAGATCTCTTTTTATTTCCAATCTATCAATCTAATACCCTGGTATCGGTGAGTATTTTTCTAACGTTTGGTAAGCGGCTTTCGGTAACAAAAATGTTGCCAGCCAATATTCATCAACCAAATCGGGGAGGAATCGCTGTTCTAATCCTGCTTGCTCGGCGAAGTCATTAAAATCATTAAAGATGTTGTGAGTAAGGTACTCTTCACCACCTTCGTAATCATAACGCCATGCTTTATCTGCAAACTCAAATGTGACCACTACATCACCGTCATCATCATAATCAGCTTTAATAGCAGCAGTTTCAACTTCGGCAAATCGCAGCATGTCTTGCCACACCTCTTGATAGACGGTTAGCTCGGCATCTTGCATTATGCTTTCTGCTTCATACTTAAGTTTATGCTTAGGAAGCAATAAGGTGAGAATTTCATTCAACCCCGGATTGGCGTAAAAGTGCGCAAAAACATCTTCATCAAAATAATCTATTTCATCTTCTGGCAATGCTGCCAAATACAAAGGCTTTAAATTTGCTAATTCATAATCAGCAGGTAATGCAGGGGTCGCCACATTGCTTGCCAGCAAATCATGCACCAAAGTAAAACGCTCTCCCACTGTCAAGTCGAAAAACACGTCGATATCGGCTTCCTTTTGTACTAAGTCCATTTATACATTCCTCTTTTTATTTCTAAAATCAATGTTTATTAAAGCGCTAAAGGCTGTCTTTCGGTAAATTTATCCGTCACGGCGGGGGCTAATGTCCCTGTTTTAGTTTTTATCATAGCCCCATGATATATATGGATTGACAGTCTATCAGCGTCCATATATGCCTTTTTGATTCTCTCTTTGAGTATTTACAAACCTTTTAAATTAAATTTTTGCCACAATTCGGGGGGGCGATCTAGTTTAAACTCTTCAACAACTTTTGGATGGTATCTGCCTTGCTCGGTTTTAATCATCTGCCACTTTTTCACCAGCTCTGACGGCAAACTGGTGTCGTTGTCTAAAATGTCAGTGACGGTGTTCACAAACGCTAATCGCTCAGGTTTTGTCTCTATACTCGGATGAAGTTCTCGCCAATAATACAATTGGTGCAAAAAGCAGATCAGTGTTACAACGCGTTTTTTACCATAGTCTGCCATTGGGGCTGCTTGGAGCCAAGTCGCGATTTGGTACTGTTTAAAACTGTATTTATGATCATTGAACTCGGTGTCATCTAGTAAAAAATAATGCATGTCTGTACAAAAACTTTCAAAAAAGCCCTGCGCCTCTTTTTTAATTTTTTTTACTTGCGCATCCGTTTTGCCATCAAGGGTTAAATCGGGGGTAAAATACTGGCTATAAAAGTGCTCTTTGCCGTTTAAAATACCCTCTTCACCATAGCGCTTTTCACCGAATATTCTAACGGGTTCAAACTCCTTTGTGGGCGCTATATTTGAAGTGAACATATAAAAATGGTATTTAAAAAAACCAAAGTCGTTTTCATCAAATGAATTAATGATGCTTTTTAGGTTTTCATCGCTTTGGTCGGGGTGTAAGTAGAGCACCTCTATCAAGGGGTTAAAATTTAATGACAAATCAGCTAAGTTTTCACCGTGCATAAAGTATTGTTTAAGTTTCGCCACATCTTGTTTTGCGTATTCTCTGCCATGTAACAGTTTAGGCTCCACGATTTTCCACTGCGCTTCTCTCTCAGTAAGCCATTCAGGGTTATCTGCCTGCCATGCAGATTTATCCAGTTGATTAATCACGTTTTTTAACATTGCGGTTCCCATTCATAGTCGCTTGACGTTTGCCCATCATACGTTTCAGCCAACACGTCAATAAATTCACTTAATAACATTGCTTTTACTTGAGGGCTTAATATCCAATTTTTTATATTAAATGGCCTAAGCACGCGCCCTTTTTTTAGCCGTTTTACAAATTTGTCGTGCTCTTTAACCTTGGTGTAGCCTAACGAGCCTAGCATCACGCGCCCTTTTGGTGGCACACTTAATGCTTCTATTAATTTTGCAAAATCAGCTTTGGTATAGCTTTTTTCTAACTTACCTGTACTTCTTTTATTTTGCTTGGTTTTAAACTCTTGCATCCACCATTCAGTATTTGTGGCGAGTTTTACATGGAAGCTAACAAAGACACCCACTTTAAAACTCCCACTTTAAAACTCACTTTAAAACTATCATTGCTTATCTTTACCATCTATCTCTTTAACTACTTCCTTGTCAAAGCGCGCTTTTAAATACGCTTCATCTAAGGTGTGGTGCCAGAGCTGTGTTGTTTGGCCTTTGTCTTTTGCAATTTCGCCAATGCGCCCAGGGTTATATTTCATAATACGCTCGGTTTGGTAGCTGGCAATTGGGTCTTGGTAGGCTTTTTCTGGCGAGATGACTTGCCACCCGTTTTCGCGAAAAGCATCAGCTAAGTCACCAACAAACAGGGCGGTAATATCCATTTCATGCAGCAAAATAACGTGTTTGGGCGAGTGACCTAAATATTTTACTGCCAATTCATCGTAGTATTGTGCGCCTTGTATAATTACATCGATGTAAAAATTTTTTAGTTTCTCAAAGTCGACTTCTTTGCCATTTTTTAGTGCATCTTGAAATAAATTTTCAATGTACCAGTCGTAATTATTGAGCGTGATATATGCATTGCGGTAGCCATTTTGGGCTAAATAAGCACGCACGCCGTCGCGCTTTTGTTGGGTGTCGCCTTCTCGCAAATAGGGGAAACGAAACCAAGGTTTAAAGTTTGGGTAGTCTTTAATTTTATTATGGGCGGTTGTTATTTCCTGCAAATAATCTTCTAAGCTGGTTTTGTTGATATCTGGATGGGTATGGGTGTGATTGGCAATAACATGCCCAGCATTGGCATACGCCTTTAAGCGCGCTTTGCCTTCTTCATTTAAATGGCTTGTGGTTGCAAAAAACGCCGCTTGTTTTATACCGTGTTCCTGTAATTCTTTGATCAGGGCTTTAGCACGTGTTGGCCCATCAAAATAACCGTTAGCTTGCCTCGGCGCATCATCAAAGGTAAAGGCTATTTGCTTTGCCATCGAAACACTTGAAAAACACAAACAGAACAAGAGAGACGCTATAAACAATAAAGATTTCATACACAAAAAAGGGTGACTTATTTTAATTAGTCACCCTAACATTGGTATTTAATTTAAACAATGCAACTAACTGTTATTTATAACATTAGTGGTTATAGAGTTTAGTTAAATACTGCTCGATACTGCTTTGCCAACTAAAGCGGCTGGTTTTAGCGGTGTGCACCAGAGTTTGCCACTGCGCAGTGTCATTCATGTAACAGTTTAGCGCCTCGTTAAATACGCTTTGCAGCGAGTGCACTTGCTCACTAATGGTATTGCCCTCAAACACAAAGCCATTTTCGCGGTGTTTGACCGTGTCTTTTAACCCGCCTACTCCATGTACAATACAAGGCTGCCCTGCTTTTAACGCGAGCATTTGGCTTATGCCACATGGTTCAAACGAGCTTGGCATTAAAAAAAGATCGCCAAGTAGATATAGATCGTCCGACAAACTTTGCCCATAGCCATTTAAAAACAAAAAGTTACTGTGCTTTGCCATAAGCTGCATTAACAAAAACTCGTAATGGCTGTCGCCACTGCCAAGCATAATAAAGCGGCCGCCTTTTTCGCTTAATTGATTAAGCATTTTACTTAGTGCCACTTCACCATCAGCGCGTTCAAGTAACAAACGCACTTTTTGCTCAGTTAATCGGCCAATACTTGAAACAATGGGGCCTTTAAACTGTGGGCTATCTTGCCATAGTGAAATTTGTTCATTAGCGAGATAATGCACGGTTTTCAATTGCTCAAAACGACTCATCCAGTTTCGAAGGCAAGATTTACTGCTGCGTAAAAAGCAATCGAGCGTGACTTTAGGCTCAGGCTCATTGCTGTATTCACACCCATTTAAAATGCCAACAAGTTTATCGCTATTGTCTACAAGTACCTGTTCCAGCCCTTCGCCGCCATAAATGCCATTTTGATGGTCGCTGGCACTCAGCACCTCTTCAGCATAACTGTCTGATACAAAGTGTACTTTATCAACCAAACTGATTGCTGCGCGCATTGGGTTATAACAAAACGGATAACGCGGGTCGCATAATTGTTGGCCGTCGTAGCTTAAGCTTGGAAACCAAGCCTCTAAGCTTGAATCATCACCGTTAAATGGTCGCGTACCTTGTAGCGCTAAATTATGTACTGTGTATACCAGCTTAGTGTTGGCAAAATCGCGATAGCGTGTATCAAACTTCAAAAGCACAGCTAAGGTTGCCGCATGCCAATCATGCAAATGAAAAATGTCTGCCGCTAAATGCCCTTGTAAAATGCACTCGGCAATAACATTACAAAAAAGCGCAAACTTGGTGGCATCTTTGGCAAATGGGCGGTTATCTTCATCATGACAATAAACGCGGCTCTCTCCTGCTTGTTGAAAGAGCGGGTGTACCACCACATACTGGGTTACGTTGTCATTTGAAATTGCGTGCAATTTATAAAGGTAGGCAGTGTGCTGCTGGTGAGCGAATGAAAAGCTCACTTCTGCGACACACTCACCGTTGTAATGGCTGTGGTAATAACCATAATCGGGGATCACCACATCCACATTAATGTTATGCTCTGCAAGTGCCTTTGGCACATCGCGAATTACATCGGCAACACCGCCTACTTTCGCGCCCGAAATACAATCATTTTCAGCCGCTAACATCAAAATTCGCATAGTGTCCTCTTATGCAATCGCTACTTGGCTTTGTGATTCGGTGTTTTTAGCACCCACTTGTTGCGACTTTTTTGTCAGTGCAGCAATCATGTCACGGGTAACAAGCACCACGCCACCACTTGATATTCTAAAACCATTAGCTTCATCTTGTTTGTGGTCAACACCGATGCTTAGCCCTTCAGGTACCACACAACTGCGGTCGATAATGGCTTTTTTAATCACACAATTTCGGTTAATTACCACGCCCGGTAAAATAACTGCTTCTTCCACCGTACAATACGAATGCACATGCACATTTGAGAAAAGTAGCGATTTACGGATTGTTGAGCCCGAAATAATACAACCGCCTGACACCGTTGAATCCACTGCCATACCTCGGCGCGTTTCATCATCAAAAATAAATTTAGCGGGCGGTAACTGCTCTTGATAGGTCCAAATTGGCCAGTTTCTATCATATAAATCAAGTGAAGGTGTAGGTGACACTAACTCCATATTGGCTTCCCAGAACGAATCTAGCGTACCTACATCACGCCAGTATGGTGTGCCACCTTGGCGGGTATCTCTAAATGGATACGCATACACATTATGCTCTTCAATGATAGATGGGATAATATCGTGACCAAAATCGCGACCAGAGCAGCTGTTTTGCGCGTCTTTTTTCAATTGTTCAAACAAAAACTCGGTATTAAATACATAATTACCCATCGACGCTAAACATTTAGTTGGATCATTTGGTAATGGCGCGGGGTTTGCTGGTTTTTCTTCAAATCGTTGAACACGTTTTTCGTTGTTTACGGCCATCACACCAAACGCGCCTGCCGCTTCTTCCACGGGCACTTCTAAACAACACACAGTCATGTCCGCGCCCGTTTCTACGTGCTTAGCAATCAACTCACCATAGTCCATACGATAAACATGGTCACCCGATAAAATCATTACGTACTTTGGCAAGTCGTGGCGAATAATGTCCATATTTTGATAAACCGCATCGGCAGTGCCGCAATACCAATCGTCACTGTAACGTTGCGATGCGGGTAAAATCTCCACTGAATCACCGAGTTCCTTTTTGAAGTGACCCCATGCACGATTAACGTGGCGAATTAAACTGTGCGACTTATATTGTGTCGCAATACCCACTTTACGCACTCCTGAGTTAATGCAGTTTGAAAGGGGAAAATCGATGATGCGAAATTTACCACCAAAATACACCGCAGGCTTGGCACGCCAATCGGTTAGTTCTTTTAAACGTGAACCTCGACCTCCTGCCAATATAAGTGCATACGTATCGCGGGTAAGGTTACTAATATAACGATTTGCGGAATTAGGCATTGCGTTCTCCTTGTGCCTTGTTGAATTCGATTGCCTGTACTTGCCAAATATCATTGTTGTATTGGCTAATGGTGCGGTCGCTCGAAAACATACCTGATGCGGCCGTATTTAAAATGCTTTTTTGAGTCCAAGCGCTTTGGTCTTGGTAAAGTGCTGCTGCGTCTTCTTGTGCTTTCACATAGCTGTCAAAGTCATATGCGGTTAACCATTGATCATGATTATCACGAATAGAATTAATCAGCGGCTGGAATAAGTCTGGGTCAAATAAGTTAAAATGCCCACTTTCTAATAACCCCATAACCCTTGAGAGATTGGGAGAATTAGCAATAATCTCATTTGGATTATAATGCTCACGAATTTGCGCAAGCTGTTCTGCTTTAGCACCAAACAAGAAAAAGTTATCAAGCCCAACCGCTTCTGAAATTTCAATATTTGCGCCATCCAATGTGCCAATAGTCAGTGCGCCATTCATCATAAACTTCATATTACCAGTGCCTGACGCTTCTTTGCCTGTGGTCGAGATTTGCTCAGAAAGATCGGTCGCAGGGCAAATGGTTTCCATCGCCGTAACGTTATAATTAGGCAAAAATGCGACGCGCAAATAAGGTTTGGCAGCTGGGTCATTGTTTATGGCATCCGCCACATGATTGATTAATCGAATTGTGAGCTTCGCCATAAAATAGCCCGGCGCTGCTTTGCCACCAAATAGCACACAGCGTGGTGTAAAGCCTTCAAGTTCCCCTTCTCGAATACGCTCATATAAATGAATAACATGCAAAATGTTAAGTAACTGGCGTTTGTACTCATGAATACGCTTTACTTGCACATCGAACAGCATGGTTGCATCAAACTCAACGCCAGTTTCACGCTTGACTAAATCTACCAGTGTTCGTTTGTTTTCAAGCTTCACGTTTTGCCACTTTTTATGCAGCGATTTATTATCAAACTTTGCTCGTAACGCATTAATTTTACTGAAATCACTGACCCATTCATCGCCAATTTGTTGGTTTATTAATTGCGCCAATTTAGGATTACAATGCGACAACCAGCGCCGTGGTGTTACCCCATTGGTTTTGTTATTAAAGCGCTCTGGCCAAAGGGCATTGAAGTCGCTAAATAAGCCGTTGGTGAGCAGTTCAGTATGAAGTGCAGCAACGCCGTTTACTGAATACGAGCCGACAATGGCTAAATATGCCATGCGAACTTTAGGCTCTGGCCCTTCTTCAATTAGCGACATATCGCGCTGCTTTTGTGTATCGCCTGGCCAGCAGGTTGCTACTTGTTGTAAAAAGCGGGCATTAATTTCATAAATAATTTCAAGTAAACGCGGCAGTAAACGCTCAAATAGCCTGACAGGCCACTTTTCTAGCGCTTCAGGCAATAAGGTATGATTGGTATACGCCATGGTACTTGAGGTAATTTGCCATGCTTTATCCCAATCGAGCTGATGATCATCAAGTAAAATGCGCATCAGCTCAGCCACGGCAATACTTGGGTGCGTATCGTTTAGTTGAAAAACATGGTATTTAGGGAAGTTATGGAAATCTTCACCGTATTGTTTTACCCATTTAGCAATGATGTCTTGCAGTGTTGCGCTTGATAAAAAGTATTGCTGGCGTAAACGCAGTTCTTTACCGTTTTCACTGGCATCGTTTGGATAAAGCACCATGGTGATTTGTTCAGCTTGGTTCTTTTTGGCAACCGCTTCTGGGTAACTGCCCGCATTAAACTCTCTTAAATCAAACTCTTCTGTTGCTTCACTTTTCCAAAGGCGCAGGCGATTCACCACATCATTGCGATAACCTGGAATAGGCACATCATAGGGCACAGCTAACACATCTTGCGTATTTACCCAGTTACGATGCTCGCGGCCATGTTTATCTTTATACATTTCCACATGACCAAAGAATTTTACACGTTGGCTTTGCTCTGGTGCAGCAATTTCCCACGGGTGACCTTCATGCAACCAATGATCGGGCTGTTCAATCTGACGCCCTTGCTCTAGTGATTGATTAAACATGCCATATTCATAACGTAAGCCGTAGCCAACTACAGGCAGTTTTAGTGTTGCGCAGCTATCTAAAAAACACGCGGCTAAACGCCCTAAACCCCCGTTGCCAAGGCCTGCGTCGTGTTCAGCCGCGGCAACTTGCTCTAATTCGCTGCCATATTGGGTGAGCGCTTCGGTCACTTCAGGTGCTAAATCTAAATTTAAAATCGCATTATTAAGTGCACGGCCCATTAAAAACTCGAGCGATAAATACGCCACTTGTTTATGTGGCACGCTATCGCGCTGTTGGTTGGTTTGGCGGCACTTTGCCACCAACCTATCACGAATGGTAAGTGCTAATGCTTGATACAAATAACGCTGCGATTTATTGACCTGGTCGCGTCCTAAGGTGTAATAAAAATGGCGATATAAGTCTTCACTTAGAGCTGAGTTTTCGATAATACTTGAAGGTAAAGGCGTTTTTTTATCGGCTAAATTTGATTGCTTGTTCACACTAAACTCCTTGCTTAGTTAAATTGAACGTTTGGGATGTATTAGTTGCATGCTGCTTACTGGCGGGCATTTTAATGTTGCTTGAAAGCACCCATGCACTGTAGCTACTCAGGGTGAGCGTTTGCCCAGGCGTTACGCATTCATCATCCCGTTCGTTAGAGTGCGATGACAATCGAACGCGCCAACAATGATGTGCTTCTTGCTCTGGCAACTTAAACACTACGTTACTGCTGGATGCATTAAACAGCAGTAACAGTGCTTTATCGTCTTGAATATCTTCCATTAAATAACCAAGGCAATGGCCGTCTGGATTATGCCAATCGCTATCTTGCATGAGCGCACCATGTTCGTTTAACCAAGTAACACTAAAGCGCGGATCATCATCGTGAATAAAGTGGCTCTGGCGATATAAAGAAAATTCACTGCGTAGTTTTAGAGCGCGACTAATAAACTGGTACAGCGGATGCTGTTGCGGCTCATCTAACCCGTTAGCGTGCCAATCAATCCAGCTTATTTCGTTATCTTGGCAGTAGGCGTTATTGTTGCCACCTTGCGAATGTGCCACTTCACTGCCAGCGCATAGCATTGGCACACCATTAGATAAACACAGGGTTAACAGCAGGTTTTTTTGTGCACGCAAACGCAATGCATTGATTTCACTGTTTTCGGTTTGCCCTTCAACGCCCCAATTGGTCGATAAATTATGGTCGTGACCATCGCGGTTTTCTTCTTGATTGGCTAGATTATGTTTATTGGTATAGCTGACTAAGTCGGCTAAGGTGAAGCCATCGTGGGCAGTGATAAAGTTAATACTCGAGGTAACCGAACGCCCTTTTTTCTCAAACAAATGGCTTGAGCCATGAAAGAAACGAGCAAACTCTGGCAGCATGCTGGTATCACCTCGCCAAAAGCTGCGTACTGTGTCACGGTATTGGTCGTTCCACTCACGCCACGGAGCAACATAATTACCGAGTTGATAACCATCTATTGCTAAATCCCAAGGCTCTGCAATCAGTTTCACGCCTTTTAATACGGGATCTTGCGCGAGGGTTTGAAAGAAAGTGTGGTGTTTTTTAAAGCCGTCTTGGTCACGGCCTAAAATACTGGCTAAATCAAAGCGAAAGCCATCAACTCCATACACTTGCACCCAATAGCGCAGGCTATCCATTACCAGCTGTAAACTTTTAGGGTGTGAAATATTTAGCGTGTTACCGCAACCAGTATCATTAACGTAATAGGCAAAATTATTTTGCTGCAATCGATAGTAAGTTTGGTTATCAATACCGCGAAGCGACAAGGTTGGCCCTTGCTCGTTACCCTCAGCGGTATGGTTGAAAACCACATCAATAATCACTTCAATACCCGCTTCATGTAGCACCGATACCATTTGCTGGAACTCTTGTTCTTGCTTGGTATGGGCGTAGGCTAAGTGCGGCGTAAAAAAGTTTAGGGTGTTGTAACCCCAATAATTACTGAGGCCCCGTTCAGGTAAAAACGCTTCACTAATAAAACTATGCACCGGTAGCAATTCAATCGCTGTTACGCCTAAACTTTTTAGATGCCAAATAAAGTTGGGGTGAGCTAAACCCAAGTAAGTACCGCGTAATTCCTCGGGAATAGAAGTATATTGTTTAGTGGCGCCTTTGGCATGGCATTCATAAATAACCGTTTTATGCCACGGAATATTCGGTTTAGTACCCGTGTAATAAGGCAGTGTTGATACTTTACATTTTGGCATATCCATTGCCGAATCAAGCTGCCAAAACGTTTCATCTGCACTGTGCGCATTGCCCCAGCTAAACTCACCAAACAATGATTTTGCATAAGGGTCTAACAGCAGTTTGTTGGGATTAAAGTAACACCCTTTTTTCGGGTTGTATTTGCCGTAAACTCGGTAACCGTAGAGCTGTTCTTGCCCCACCCCGCGAATAAAAATATGCCAAATATCTTGCTCATCGCGATAAAGTGGAATACGCGCTATCTCGCTGTGACCACTTTGATCGAACAAGCACAGCTCAACCTTAGTCGCGCGTTCAGAAAAAATAGCAAAGTTAGTGCCGTTTTCACTTGGGGTTGCACCCAGTGGCGAGGTGTTTCCCGGGCGAATTGCAAAACGGGCTGAGACCATTATTTTGCCACCAAATAATAGGTCGCAAGTGGTGCAAGCGTTAACGATATACTGTACTCGAAGCCGTGATTATCTTCTTTGATTACGGGTAATTCGTTTTCAACTAATACGCCACTGCCACCAAATTGCGTGTCGTCGGTATTTAATACCAACTGATACCGTTTTGCTTTTGGTACACCTAATTTAAAGTTTTCATGCACCTCGGGCGTAAAATTGCATATCGCTATTACATTTGGTTCGCTACTACTTTTACGAATAAAACTAAACACGCTTTGATCGGCGTTGCCGCCATCAATCCAGCGAAAACCTTCGCCGCTATTATCTTTTTCGTAAAGTGACGGAGTGGTTTTATACGTTGTGTTTAACGCTTTTATAAGGTTAGAAATACCTTGATGTTTAGCCTCATTAAGTAAATGCCAGTCTAGGCTCTTATCATGATCCCACTCATCATATTGAGCAAATTCACCGCCCATAAACAGTAGTTTTTTACCGGGATGTGCCCACATAAAGCCATAAAATGCACGTAAGTTCGCAAACTTTTGCCAGTCATCGCCCGGCATTTTATTTATTAGTGAGCCTTTACCGTGTACAACTTCATCGTGCGATAGCGGCAGAATATAATTTTCGCTAAAGGCATATACTAATGAAAAGGTCATCTCGTTATGGTGATGGCGGCGGTATATGGGATCTTTTTTCATATACTCTAGGCTGTCATTCATCCAGCCCATATTCCATTTAAAACCAAAACCTAAGCCTGACTGATCGGTTGGCTTGGTCACCCCCGGCCATGCAGTAGACTCTTCAGCAACCGTAACAATATTTGGGTTTTCGCCGTAAACACTGGCATTAATTTGCTGCAGTAAACTAATGGCTCCGAGGTTTTCGCGGCCGCCATAACAATTTGCTACCCACTGCCCTTCTTCGCGGCTGTAATCAAGGTACAGCATCGATGCAACTGCATCGACACGAATACCATCTATACCAAATTCTGTTAGCCAATATGTGGCGTTTGATAGCAAAAAGCTACGCACTTCAGCGCGGTCGTAATTATAAATATGGGTATTCCAATCAGGGTGGTAGCCTTGGCGTTTATCGGCATGTTCGTATAAATGAGTGCCATCAAACATGGCTAAGCCATGCGGATCATTTGGAAAATGCCCCGGTACCCAATCAATCAATACGCCTAGCCCCGCGGCTTTTACTTGGCGAATAAACTCTGCAAATTCATTAATATCGCCAAAGCGACTGGTGGGCGCATAAAGGCCAACAGGTTGATACCCCCACGAACCATCAAATGGAAATTCACTGATTGGCATTAATTGGATATGGGTAAAACCAAGATCTAACACATACGGGATCAATTGTTCGGCAAGTTGTTGGTAGCTCAAATAACCGTTACCTTGCTCAACATTGCGACGCCACGAACCTAAGTGCACTTCATAAATACTAATTGCTTGATTGAATTTATTAATTGGCGAAATTGGCGCAGGAGCTTTTGGTAAGCTAGCTACCCGCGAGGCCGTATGGGGCGGCAACTGCATTTGCAGCGCAAATGGGTCGGCTTTTTCAATACGCTGGTTGTGCTCGGTTAGCAGGCTGTATTTATAATTTTTATCGTTTAAATCTTCCCCGATAAAAATTTCCCACACCCCAGATGCTGGGTGAAAACGCATAGGGTAGCAACTGGCATCCCAATGATTAAAATCACCAATTACTGACACCGCTTTTGCATTGGGTGCCCACACGGTAAAACGCGTGCCTTTAACCCCTTGCTGGGTTACAAAATGTGCGCCAAAGTGACGATATGCATGTGCCAACGTGCCTTGATTAAACAAATACATTGCATCACAATCAAGGCTCGATTCAAAACTATATGCATGGTAACGCTGCACCTGACAATCACCATAATCGATATCAAGTTTAATTGGCTCGGCGACTTTATTGTGACTTACTACCAACTGAAAAAGCGCGGTATCTTGATACTTTTCCAAAGCTAATTGTTGATTGTCACTACAAATCGCGACTTTTTTAGCGCCTGGTATATAGCAGCGAACTACCGCTAATTCATTATTAATAGTGTGTTTACCCAAAAAGCTAAACGCATCGATAAAATCGCCACGGTGCAGCGAATGTGCTTTTTCTAACGTGTTGTGTGCTTCGTTAAGTTCATTGAGCGAAGCAAAGTTAGCTACTGACATTATTTCTCCTAGCATTTAGCAACTGCCAAAATCGCTGTTGTTGCACGCTGGTTTGTTGCTCTTCATGGGACATTGGGCCAAAAATAGTAAGCAAATTGCGTGATAGGCGACGTCGCCAGTTAGGGTATTCTTGATCGGTTCCTGGAATATTGACTGCGAAGGTTTCGCCACTAAGATCATCCAGTTGTAAACATAAAAATTGCGAGTTTGATGCACTCAGTGTCGCAACAACTGCGGCATAAATAGCACTCGCATCATCTGAATTTGGTAATGTGTTTGCCGCTTTTAGCCATTCGCGCAAGGCTAATTTATCTTGCTCGCGCTGCGTTATATCGTAGCCAAATTGCTCTGGATTTGAGTAAAGCGAAAACGATTTTCGTGTTTCGATATCACGCTGTTGCCACCACGCATAAAATGGCGCGACATCGTGATTTGCTATCATCAACATTGCATGTTTACGGTGCGCTTGTGGCGCGATAAACTGCCCGTTCTGATCTTTTTCAAAATAAAAAATATCGTTACCATAAACATGCGCCTTGTCTAAGCTTTGCTTAATCTGTTGTGGCACAACACCTAAATCTTCACCAATAACAACACATTGGTTTAGTTGACTTTCTAGGCATAAAATCGCCAGTAACTCATTAAATGGGTAATACACATAACAGCCAGCTGGTTGCTCATCGACAGTGACACACCACCAAAGCCGCAATAGGCCCATAACGTGATCAATGCGCAGGCCGCCGGCAATCATATTGGCGCGAATTAAACTGATAAAGTGGGCAAAATTAGTTTCTTTTAGTTTCAACGGGTCGGGCACAGCCAATCCCCAATCTTGCCCATCAAGGGCCCATGGGTCAGGCGGCGCACCAATATTTGCATGTTCCACAAACAGCGCTTGATTGCGCTTATATTCTTCGCCATCTCGGGTACAGCCTACGGCTAGATCTAAAATAAGCCCGATCGTCATGCCTTTGGTTTTGGCATAGCGCTGACAGTAATCCAGTTGCTCTTTGGCAACCCACTGCAAATAATATTCAAATTCAGAAAGCTGCCAGGTTTGATAGCGCTCAACAAACTCGCGGAACTCGTTTGCTCGTTGCGTTGTGTTTGCTAATTCCAATTTGCAGAAATTTAAATACATCACTTTAAAGCATTTAAATTTATGGGTGGTTGCTTGGCGATAATCGATGTGCGTTGCGTTACTTTGGTACTCACCATTTGGCAATGAATAATCAACGCACAGCCGTGGGCTGATATAAAGTGGATTAATTTGGTTGCGGTCACTTGGGCTATAAGGGCTAGCCCGCTCTGGTTCAGTGACAAACAGTTTGTGCAGAGGGTTAAGCAAAATATAATCCGCGCCTTTTTCACTACTGCGCTGAATAAGCTCTTTCAACGATGAAAAATCGCCAAAGCCACTTTCTCGTTTATCACGAAGGGTGTAAAGCTGACACGAAATGCCCCACACCTTTTGCTGCTCAGTCAAAGAGTAACAACTCACAGGGGCAACTGCCAGCGTGCCATTAAAGGCTTGCGATGTGGTTATGTTAGAGCGATAAATTAGCTCAACCTGATAATAATTAGGCGTTAGTTTTGGCAACGTAATGCGGTACTGAGAATAGCGCACACCATCTAATACGTAATTGCCCTCTTCCATACTATCGTTAAGTGATACCGATAAACGGCAGCACTCTTGTTGGCTGTCTGCAATTACTAATTCGAGTTGCTTTTCAGGCTCAAACGTTTGTGCACGTACTGTCAAATATGTGTTTTCTGATGATGTAACTTGAAACTCGCTCAACACCTGCTGCCAAGGTAAACCATCTAATTGACGATTTTTATCGCGAACATACTCGTTATCGTGCACATGGTGACCACATGCCGTAAGAATGGCGCGCCTTACGTCATCGTCAATACGCTTTTGTTGGCCGTAATAGTCGACATAATCGAGTGCTACCCCTTGTAGATAGCACAATTGTTCTACTTCATTCACGCACGTTAAGCTCGTGTTGTAGAAACAACTGAATTATCAGTGCCGAACTCGTTTAGTAAATAGTGGTCTGCAGCATGGTCATTTTGCCATTCCTGCTCATTAATGAGGTATTTAAACTGAAAGTCTTGCTCGATAGGTAAGCGAAGTTTGGTACGAAAAACCTGATCCTTTTTAACGTACTTCATACTAACAGGTTGCCAGTCGTTAAATTCGCCCGCCAACGACACATGGGTATCAGCTTCTGCTGCAAATTCAAATGTTACTTCTGCTTCTTGCTTGGTCTTAAAAAATCGTTTAGTTAACATTGTTTTTTCCTTTCCATTTAACTAACACGCTTCAAACTGCCCAGCGTATAAACTGTGATTATCTAAACATAGGAATATTTACGCTTCGTGACAGTGCATAAAAAACTTTTTATGCACAAAATTGATGCAGACAACCTCAAACAAGACGAAATATTCGCTATATATCCTTTTAACGCAAAATATAAGCCAATTGAGTATAGAAGTTATTAATAAAGGTACAAGCGAATAAAACTAATGCGAATGTGAATTAATTTCATATATTAATATGCAAGTTAACTGTGAGCGATCATCGCTTCACAGTTAACAAATGGGTTAAAACAAATTCAAGCCAAACACCTCTTTTACATCAAACAAAACCTGCTGCGTTTTACGGTCGGCGTTTTCGCTGCCTTTACGTAAAATATCGATTAGTTGGGCTCTGTCGTTTAAATACATCGCGCGTTTTTCGCGAATTGGGGCAATAAGTGTTTGCAAGCAGTCTTCTAAAATCTTTTTGGTTGTACCATCGCCTAAACCACCTTGTTGATATTGCTGTTTAAGCTCAGCAACATAGGCGGCGTCTGGGTGAAACGCATCAAGGTAGGTGAAAACTACATTGCCCTCAACTTGCCCAGGGTCTTCTACTCGCAAGTGATTTGGGTCGGTATACATCGATTTTACCGCAGCGCGAATATATTTTTCACTTGCGCCTAAATTAATGGTGTTGCCCATGGTTTTAGACATTTTGTTTTTGCCGTCAGTACTTGGTAAGCGCGGCGCATTACTCAATAACGCACGGCATTCATTTAAAATCGGTTTGCCCGCAAGTGAATTGATTTTTCTCACAATTTCATTAGTTTGCTCAAGCATCGGCAGTTGATCATCACCTACCGGAATAAGCGTGGCATTAAACGCGGTGATATCTGCTGCTTGTGAAATTGGGTACGTTAAAAAACCAGCGGGAACACTGCGATTAAAGGCTTTGCTTTGAATCTCACTTTTCACTGTGGGGTTGCGCTCTAAGCGGGAAATGGTAACTAAATTACTGTAAAACATGGTGAGCTCGGCAAGTGCTGGCAGTTTTGATTGCAAACAAATAGTGGTTTTAACAGGGTCGATACCCACGGCTAAATAATCAGCCACCACATTTAAAATGTTTTCGCTGACTTTTTTAGGGGTGTGGGCGTTATCGGTTAGGCCCTGCATATCGGCGACTAAAATGCTTTGCTCGTGCTCATGTTGCAGCTGAATACGTTGTTTTAATGAGCCAACAAAATGTCCTAAATGCAAAGGGCCTGTGGCTCTGTCGCCCGTTAAAATTATTTCTTTTTGCTGTGATGTTGTCTGTTTCATTGTGTATCTCCAAGATAAAAAACCGCTACTGGAGATACAAAAACGACACGTTGCTTAAGCTACCTACCAGCAGCTTAAGAATGTAAAAATCCTGCGCCGCTCTATTGTGAGCGCCACCAAGATGTGAATGATGTGATAGTAGAAATATGTAATGTATTTTTCATAACGCCAACACGTTAGCAAACCTCTACAAATTTCACAATCAAAGATTTTGTTTATACCAATTCTGTTAAGTATGTGATCACAGATAGCGCTGGATAGATGAAATGGTAACAAGGCGGAATTTTTCTTATGTAGTTGTTCTACATTGATAAATTCTAACGCAGTTAGCATGATATTTAGCCCGCTAGGATGATCAGCTATTTAAGTGAATTGGTATTAGCTACTTTGTAAGCGACAAACCATATTTAGTGAGCTTGCGATATAAAGTACGGCTACTGACACCGAGTTTAAGGGCCAGCGCTTCGGTGCTACCTTGGAACTGTTCAATGGCTTTTGCTAAGTAGTTTTGCTCAGTCTGCTCTAGCGATAGCACTTCAAATACTTCGCCATAAATTGGCTGTGCCAAATCTGCGTTAGGCTCTGCTGTAGGCTGCAAATTAGCTGTGTTTTCAAAAGGGATGTCGGTGTCGTAAATGACATCGTCATCGGCCAAAATAGCAGCTTGCAATACGATGCTTTTTAACTCTCTAATATTACCGGGGTAAGCATATTGCGAGAGCCTTTTAAGTGCCGCTTCACTGAATTGTTTGTCTTTAAATTCAGAGTGTTTTAAAAAGAACTTAGCTAGCAATGCAATGTCAGCTTGGCGGCTTTGCAGTGACGGCAAATTTATCGGAAAAGTGGCTATTCGATAATACAAATCTTTTCTGAATTCGCCTTTTTCAACCATTTCTAACAGGTTTTTATGGCTTGCACAGACTAAGCGAAAATCTGTGCGTTTTTGTCTTAAGCTGCCGACGGCACGAAAGCTTTGTGTTTCAATTAATCGCAATAATTTTACTTGCATATTAAGCGGCACATCACCTATTTCATCAAAAAAGAGGGTGCCGCCTTCGACTATTTCGACTAAGCCTTTCTTTTGGCTTGTGGCGCCAGTAAACGCGCCTTTTTCGTGACCAAATAACTCAGACTCGAATAACTGCTCGGGTAAGCCTGAGCATTCAATCACTATAAATGGCTTTGTTTTACGAGGGCTGGCATCGTGCAAGGCACGGGCAACGAGTTCTTTACCTGTGCCGGTTTCGCCTTGTAATAAAACCGAGATTTCGGTTTTTGCAGCGCGGTTTACTTTATTGAGTAGCGTTTTAAAGGCATCAGACTTGCCGAGCATTTTATTCTTTTGCGCTTTTACTGAGGCAAAGTCGATTTTATCGAGGATCTCAACAAAACCCATCAGCGCATCGTTTTCGTCAAAAATAGGCTTCATCACAATATCGCAATATTGCTTACCTAAATGGGTGTCGTGAATATGCACGACACTGGTTGGCTTGTTGGTTTTTTTGCACTCTAGCATAGGGCAGGCTTCACCCATTTGATCGCAGGGTTTACTGGCCTTATGCGATACGGCAAAGCAGGTACTTTTACCGAGCTCAATTGGCGTTTGATAAGTATCACGATAGGCGTTATTTACTGCCACAATCACATAATTAAGGTCAATAAAAATTGCTGGCTTATCAATAATATTGATTAACCCTTGGATCACCGAATTTGCCATATTACACACTTGCCCAAGTTAGTTTGTTACCGTTCAATTAAAACGAGTGTACTGCAAAAACACAGTTGTGACAAAAGTGTCTTTTCGCCATTTTTAGCTGTCAGAAATGTCGTTTAATTAGTTTGTCTTTATCGAATGAATTTTTGAAATGTTAAATTAATCAATAAAAACAATGTTTTATTTTATTTGTTGACTATACCTAAGGTTGGTATGTTTTCTGCCATTACAGGAAGTAACCTAATCTAAAGGAGTTCGAAATGAATGAAGCATTGGTCGAATTGTCACGTTGGCAATTTGCACTTACCGCCATGTTCCACTTCATATTTGTACCGCTGACCTTGGGCCTGAGTTTTATGCTGGCCATTATGGAATCGGTATATGTGATGACAGGCAAAGAAATCTATAAAACCATGACTAAGTTTTGGGGAAAGTTATTTGGTATTAACTTCGCCCTTGGTGTGGCTACGGGTTTAACCATGGAGTTCCAGTTTGGTATGAACTGGGCGTATTACTCGCATTATGTCGGTGATATTTTTGGTGCACCGCTGGCAATTGAAGGGTTAATGGCGTTTTTCTTAGAATCTACGTTCGTTGGCTTGTTCTTTTTTGGCTGGGATAAAATGTCAAAGGTCAGGCACCTTATGGCAACCTGGCTTGTGGCGTTAGGCTCTAACTTTTCGGCGCTTTGGATCTTAATTGCCAATGGTTGGATGCAGCATCCGGTAGGCGCAGAATTTAACTTCGAGTCGATGCGTATGGAAATCACCAGTTTTGCTGAGGTGATGTTTAACCCCGTTGCCCAAGTTAAATTTGTGCATACCGTATCAGCGGGTTATGTCACAGGCGCAATGTTTGTGCTAGCTATCTCAAGCTATTACCTCTTAAAACATAAACATATTGCCTTTGCGCGTCGCTCATTTGCGATTGCAGCAAGCTTTGGTTTAGCGTCAATTTTATCGGTGATTGTGCTCGGTGATGAAAGTGGCTATGAGCTTGGCGATGTACAAAAAGTAAAACTCGCGGCTGTTGAAGCCGAATACGATACCCATCCTGCACCTGCGCCATTTACGTTGTTTGCTATCCCCAATGATGAAAAAGAAGAAGCCGAATATGCGGTGCGCATTCCTTGGCTGATGGGCATTATCGCGACGCGCTCGCTTGATGAAGAAGTGATGGGCATTAAAGAGCACAAAGTACTGCATCGTGAACGTATTTTATCTGGATTGGTTGCCAAAAACTTACTCGATACCGTGCGCAGCGGTAACGCAACAGAAGCACAAATGGCACTGTTTGAAGCACATAAAAAAGACTTGGGCTATGCCATGTTATTAGAACCATTTACCAACGACTTTGTCAGCCCAAGTGAAGAAGCCATCGAAAAAGCAGTCAATTACAGCATTCCACCTGTTGCGCCACTATTTTGGAGCTTCAGAATTATGGTGTTCTCTGGCTTTGTTATGCTATTCGTTTTTGCCGCAGCATTTTATTACAGCACTAAACATCAAATCACCAAACCCAAATGGCTGTTAAAGCTGTCGCTGTTCTCTTTACCTCTGCCTTGGATTGCCTCTGAAGCGGGTTGGTTTGTTGCTGAGTTTGGTCGCCAGCCGTGGTCAATTGCCGAGGTGCTACCTGTGCATGCTTCGGTATCAAATTTAACCGTGGGTGAAGTGTGGTTTACCTTAATTGCTTACACCAGTTTTTATGCGGTGATGTTTGTTATTGGCTTCTATTTGATGAAGAAATACGCCAAAAAAGGACCAGTGCCAGAGCAACAAAGCACACCTTTCGATGGCAATGCGCAACTATCGGCTGAAGGAGCACAATCATGATTGATTATGAATTTTTACGCTTAGTGTGGTGGGGCTTAGTAGGCGTATTGCTGATTGGCTTTGCCATTACCGACGGGTTTGACTTAGGCGTAGGTGCACTGCTTACGTTAGTAGGCAAAAGCGACGAAGACCGTCGCGTGATGATCAATACAATCGGCCCCCATTGGGACGGTAACCAAGTGTGGTTTATTACTGCTGGCGGCGCAATTTTTGCGGCTTGGCCACTTATTTATGCGGCAGCATTTTCGGGGTTTTATATCGCTTTAGCGCTGACGCTCATTGCCTTATGGATGCGCCCAATTGGCTTTGACTACCGCAGTAAATTGCCCAATAAAACTTGGCGCACAGCGTGGGACTGGGCACTATTTTGTGGCGGCTTAGTGCCCGCGCTTATCTTTGGTGTGGCGTTTGGTAATTTACTACTAGGCGTACCATTTGAATTTGATAATACCTTACGTCCGACTTATACCGGCAGCTTTTTTGGCTTGCTTAATCCGTTTGCCATTTTAGCAGGGCTGGTATCGGTCGCGATGTTGCTGACCCATGGCGCTAACTGGTTGCAGCTTAAAACCGAGGGAAATTTACTCGCACGCGCGCGCATTGTGTCGTTCTATTTGTCATTAGTGACTGTGTTGCTCTTTATGTTAGCGGGTGTGGTCGTTGCCAATATTGACGGTTATGTGATCACTTCAAGTGTTGACCCTTTAGCAACATCAAACCCGCTGACCAAAACGGTTGAAGTAGTATCGGGCGCGTGGCTTAACAATTACAGCACTTACTCGTGGATGCTAGTTGCCCCTGTACTTGGCATTTTTGCGGGGCTTGGCTCTGCATGGTTTAGCAAGCAACAGCGCGGTGGCTGGGCGTTTTTAATGTCGTCATTGATGATGGCTGGCATTATTTTAACCGCAGGCGCTGCCATGTTCCCGTTCCTTATGCCAAGTAGCAGCATGCCAAACGCGAGTTTAACAGTGTGGGATGCCACATCGAGTTACTTAACGCTCAAAACCATGTTTATTGTTGCCTGTATTTTTGTGCCAATTGTATTGAGTTACACCGCATACAGCTTTTATGTGATGCGCGGGCGTATTAAAGCGCAAGATTTAGATAAACCACACACAATTTATTAAGGAGTGGCTTATGTGGTATTTCACTTGGATTTTAGGTGTTTTATTAGCGTGTTCTTTCGGCATTATTAATGCGATGTGGCTAGAAGCCACCGAAGACATGGACAGAGACGACACCAGCGATGATTAAACACAATCACGCAGCAAATGGCGACATGGAGGTCGCCGCTACCGAGCTATTACATAGCCAGCAGCAAAAAGTAAAAAATGCGCTGCAGGGTGTGTTAGCTCTTAAAAGCGGTGCCTTTTTATGCCAGCTGACGGCTTTCGCAGCATTTAGCTTTTTAGTGGCCAGATTGCTCGCAAGTGATGTTAATAGTCTGGTTATGAGTCACTTTTTTAGCGCAAACACACACTATGAATGGGCGCTCAATATATTGGTTGGGGCATTAGTTTCAAGCGTGATTCTTAACCTTTTTGCGCATAACCGCCTAATGGCATTACAAGCAAGCAGCTTGGCCTATTTAGAAGCGAAGTTACATGGCGCTTTTAAACAAGCCCAGCACGCGTTAGTTCGTCAACATAGTCATTTTTACTGGCAGCAACTCAGCACCGAGCACCTTCATGCGATAGTGAAATTTATCAGTGAATTTCAATTACAAAAATGGCTTGCGGTGGTTGCGCCTTTGTTATTGCTTGGCGTGATTGCTTATGTGAACTGGTTTGTGTTTGTTATTTTATTAGTGTGTTTGCCTGTGGTGCCGCTGTTTATGATCATCATAGGCAAAGGCACAAAGCACTTACATAACACCTATTTTGTGGCATTTGAGCGTTTAGGCAGTATGTTTGCCAATCGCCTTAGCAACATTGAATTGATCAATGTATTTTCTGCCAACAGGCAACAAACACAGCGCCTTGAGCAAAGTTCAAACACGCTTAATTCCAGCACCTTAAAAGTGCTTCAAGTGGCTTTTTTAAACCAAACTGTTTTAGATTTTTTTTCAACGCTGTCGATGGCACTCATTGCCGTTTATGTTGGGTTTAACCTGTTAGAAGAGATAAATTTAGGGCCCAAACTGGTGTTTGCCGATGGCTTATTTTTACTCATCGCGGTGCCTATGGTGTTTAGCGAGCTTAAACAATTAGGCAATTTATACCACCAAAAAGCGGCTGCACAGGTTGCAGCATCAGAGCTGGCTAGTGTGCTTTGTAACAGTCAACAAAGTGCCGATGTACTGCAATCTCCTAGCATAGATTGGCATGACTTTCAGGTTGTTAATACCGCGGTTTTTGCAAAGCATTTATTTGTTGAGCGTGGCCAGCATATTTGGCTAAGTGCACCATCAGGTGCTGGCAAAACGCTATTATTTGAAGCGCTTAGCAAACAGCGACAAGCAAGCCATCAAACCATACAGAAAGTGGCGCTGCTGACACAATCTCCCTGCATTTTACGCGGCACTGTTCGCGACAACTTAACACTCAACAGGCCAATTGCTGATAAAGCGCTTTTTGCGATGTTAGAAAAAGTTGAGCTAATGGCTTGGTATAAAAATTTAAAGCAGGGGCTTAACACGCCGATGGACGAGTGTCCGCCTCTTTCTGGCGGTGAAAAACAGCGCTTGAGTTTAGCAAGGCTGTTACTGTGCGATGCCGACCTGTATTTACTCGACGAACCCACCGCGTTTTTAAGTGACGCGCAACATTTGCGACTCTGCAGGTTAATTGAAACGGTTCTAAAAGATAAAACCGTTATTTGGGTATGTCATAAGCCACAGTCGCAGGGCTGGTTTAGCCATATTTGGCACATTAACGAGCTTGGCGAGGTGCTTTGTCATGCAAACTAATACATTAAAAACCAACTTATTGGCGCTGTTACTGAGTGTGGCTTATAGCCTAGCGGCAATGGGGTTATTGCTGGTTTCGAGTTGGTTTATTGCCGCGGCAAGTGTAGTGGGCAGTAGCTTAAATTACATGTTACCCGCTGTTATTATTCGGGCTTTAGCACTTATTCGCATTGCGTCGGGTTATGCGGCTTTGTTGGTTGGTCACAGTGGCTTTTTTAAATCGTTACAAACCAAACGTATGACACTATTTGCAGAAAGTTTGGATAACTTAAGCTTGCTTGAGCAAGTTAAAAGCAGCGCGCAGGTTGAGGCAATGAGCACCACCACAGAGCAACAAGCGGCGCTCTGGATTGCTTGGGTAAATCAAAATGCTGCGATGTTTATAACCTTACTGCTGCTAAATATCAGTATTAACCTGCTTATTCCTAGTCATCTTACTTATGTGTTGTGTGTAACATTTGCTTTTATTTTAGTTTACGCGCTGCTCATTATTTTTGGCTTAAAACAAGCGGGCAAAATTGCCAAACAAAAAGAGCGCTTTATCACTGAATTTGATGATAAGTTACATAGCTCACCGCTTTGGCATCTTCAAACTGAGTTTTTAGATAAACATATTCAACAAAAAAACAATCAATTTGCATCAACCTCTCAACTGTTAAACGCGCAACAAACACAGCAAAAGGCGATTTTTTACGGCCAACTCTGTTTGCAGCTTTTCGCCACTTTAGCTTTGTATCTGCTTTTCAAGCAGTATGCTGGCGCGGCATCGCAAAATGCATTGTTTATTTTAGTGCCCATGTTATTGCTAAGCATTAACGATTGGCTTGGCAAGCTACTGCATTCACAATCTGGGCTAGTAGATTTTATTCAAGCCAAACAAGGTGACGCTGAAAAAGCTCTGGTGAATACAGTCGACAAAGAAGCGCTATCATGGTCACCAAAAATTACCCGACATAGCCAAGCAATTCATGCGCTGAGCCTTAATAATGTAACCGCTTGCAGCGTGCAACGATTGCCCATTTCAATTGAAATAAATAATACCGGTTGCTATGTATTTGAAGGCAGCTCAGGAGCTGGTAAGTCTTCGTTATTAAAAGCAATTGCCGGGCTTCAGCCATTTCAGGGCGATATCTCGTTTAATCAACAATCCATCGTTCAACAATTTGGCAAATTACATGAGCGCATTGTGTACTGCGGGCAATCAGCTCCCGTATTAGATGGCACCTTGGCTGAAAATCTTTCTTTAGGTCATAAAATAGAGCAAGACGCACTTAAGCAGGTACTTAATGACGTTAATTTGTCTTACCTAGGCGCATTAACGCAATGGCTAGGCTCAGGTGGCAGACAGCTCTCTGGTGGCGAAAGACAGCGCCTGAACCTTGCAAGGGCATTGTTATTTAAGCCCGACGTGGTGCTACTAGATGAACCGTTTGAAGCGCTCGATAATCACAATATTGCACTTATGGTTCGGCTTATGAATCAATTGAGTAAAACCCGTATCGTGCTGATTGCTAGCCATATTGTGCCGCAAACATTAATGCTTAATCAACGTATTGATATTGAGAATGATCGCGTATTTTCTGAAGAAAATGGCTCAGAGGAAAAGTGCTATGGCTGAGTCCTTAGATGTCATTGAGATAGTTTTAGATAACCAACTAATTGCTTATCTAATTAGAGATACGTTAACGCCTTATTGTGCGGTAATTGCACTTTGTATTTCTGATCAGAAAAAACACGACTACATGGTTGAGCGACTTGAAAACTGCCCGTGTGAAACACAGTGGTGGTTAATCGCTTGCGATGCCAACACACAACTAAGGTGGGTGAACCAGTTAGTGCAGCGATTTACAGGGCAATTGATGCTAGCAAAAGCGTCTTTAACAAATACACCAAACTATGCCCCGTTAGATATAAAGAATGGTGACATGCTTGAACATAATGAAATGCTGCATTTAGGTCACCTTATGCTCACCATTCAATATGTCAAAGCAAATAGCTCGAAAGTATCGCTACTTGTTTGTGACAACATGGTGTTCTGTTTGCCATCTAATGTACTTGAGTTTTCATCCATTCACATGGGAAATGTACTCAAAAAAAGCAGCATAAAGTGGGATAAATTCAGTGAAATTTATTGCCCCGTGTTCACAGCAGATTTGCCTTTATCGAGCTCAAAGCGCACTTTTTGGCAACTCGAAACCCTGCAAAGCCGAAATAGCTTAACCGACACTTTAACAAATTAGATAGGTAGCAAGATGACCGAAACCAACTGTTCAACGATACAAACAGCGATTAATGCCTGTGCAATATCTTTAATAGTATTTGCAGGCGCCGTTCACGCTAATGATGCAATCGCGCAAAAAGCACAGCTCGATATGCAAGCCAAAAAGATCACCAATGCATTTGCAACCGAGCTAAAAGCTACTTTAATGACAGCCGTGGCAAAAGGCGGGCTATCTGCTGGTGTTGAGGTATGCCAAGAGCAAGCCCCTGAAATTGCCAAAAAATACTCGAGTCATGGTTGGCAAATCAGCCGTACAAGTTTGAAAACTCGTAACAGTCAGAATACCCCCAATATTAAGGAGATAGCGATACTACAAGATTTTGCCAAGCGACTTGCTAGCGGTGAGCCTGCAAAAACAGTGTCTTATTCGAACTTAAACCCCAAAAGCGGCGAATACCAATTTATGAAAGCTATTCCAACCGGGCAACTTTGCCTTGCTTGCCATGGCGAAAATATTAGCAACGACTTAAAGACAAAAATCAAAGCGCATTACCCAAAAGATACAGCCACAGGCTTTAAACTTGACGAACTAAGAGGCGCGTTTAAAGTCTATTTTCAGTCGTCAAACGCGCAGTAATTTGTCGTGCTCTTTTACTTTGGCGGCCAAATTATTGTTCCGCCAAAGCAAGGGCTAGGTTAAAACAGTTCAGTATGATCTTTTATTAAAGTAACTTCGCCTGCCACCTGATGAGACAGTTGCGTTAATTGTTCAACCACTTCAAAGCTTGCTGATTCCATTAGAGCAAGATGGTGAGCGGCGGTACTTTTATCGCCTTTAAGATTTGCATTTAGTGCAGCTAAGCCATTTTGATGCACTTCAGCATGAGGCTTTTCAAGTTTTTTAAATGCCGAAAAACTAGTGTATTTACTGTGACCTTCACCTTCATAATACCACTTGCCTAAACGACACATTGTATGATCCGCAAAGTCCTCTGGTGATTTATTAGATAACCCCAACATTACTTGGTACACGTCCATTTTCCATACAACATGATCCATTTTTACTGTTTGTAAAAATGCATCAGCGGTTGAATTAGTGATTACCGTGTACATATTTTGTGAAAAATCTACAATTCGATTTGCGGTTTTATCAATACAACTTGTGCTGTCTTTAATTTTGACACTTTTTTCACCAACACCATTAATACTGCTAACCACATCTTTCATTTGACTGTTTACTTGTTCAATCAATACTGAAATCTCATTTGATGCTTCGGCAGAGCGCTGAGCAAGGGTTCTCACTTCATCTGCCACAACAGCAAAACCTCGGCCCTGCTCGCCTGCTCGCGCGGCTTCAATTGCAGCATTGAGTGCTAACAAGTTCGTTTGATCAGAGATCCCTTTAATAATATTAACGAAATCATTAATGCCTTTGGTCACTTCATTTAATTCGTCTACCGAATTTGACGCATGCTGTGAGTCATTAGAAATCACCGAAGTCGCACTAATTGTAGCGGCGAGCAAGTCTTTAATTTGATCAAATAACTGTTGCGACGCGTTAAAGTCATCGCGGTGTGCAATTAATTCTGCAGATGAAGCAGCGAGACTCTCACGAATTTGACCAAGTAACTCACCTGATTGCAGCGACAATTTACACAAAGACTCTTGATGTTGTGCGCGCTCCGACAACATATCTAAATCACTATTGAATCCCAAGCTATCCTGTTCAGAACGCGCTAACGCTTGGTTTAATTCGGCGTTTTCTTGTTTTAGGCGCTGGTTTTCTTGTTGTAGTTTTTCTAACTCGCTTTTGTTCACCCAATTTAAAAACATTAAGCACCTCTTAAAAAATAACAGATTAACGCTACGAAACCTAAAAAAGTAATACAGATCATTGTGTGTTACTTTGTTTCAAGATTGACTCGTGCGGCGTATAAAGAACCTAGTTATCGGCATATAAAAATAAAACGCCACTATATTAGGAATAATTTATTGTTTTTAGCAAGCACATTTAAGATGCTTCGCCGTTTTCAAGCAACAAAATGCGCAATTAACGTCTAGGCCATAACAAAATTCTAGTCGACAATCATAAAAAAACACGTTTAAACAATAACAAAGCTAGTGCCTTGTATTTCTTTTGCTCGATAAACTGTTTGGTCTGCTTTCTTGATAAGCTTTTGCGGGATTAAGGTTACATGTTCTTCTTTTGAGGTCGAAACAGCACCTATCGAGCATTTTATTTCAATTAACTGTTCATTTAGTTGCTGCGCTGCGCTAAACACTGCACCACTTTTTGACAAAACTGCGTCAGCTCAGATTCGGCAGTATCCGGCAGCAACAAAGCAAATTCATCGCCGCCAAGGCGCGCTAACGTATCAGTTTCACAGCTAACCGAAGAAACAATTTCAACAAATCGCTTTAATAGCTCATCGCCTATATCGTGGCCATAAGTATCATTAATCGGTTTAAACTCATCGAGATCAAAACACAATAAACCAACCGCTCGCTTATTGCGTTTTGCCATTTTCAGCGCTTGCTTGCAGCGGTCTTGAAATAATAATCGGTTTGCAGCACCCGTTAGTGCATCATAGTGGGCAAGCTTCGTTAACTCCTGATTCAGCTTAAAGTCTTGAAATACGGCTTTAATACTATGTTCAAGCAAACCAATAGTAGCTGCAGGTAATGGCAACAAATCAATAGTTAAACGATTGGCGTTTGGCACGCTAAAACCATTAAAGTCTCGCGTTACTACCAGCACAGGCAGTAACGTGTTTGCTTTATTCAAATAATTGTACAGCGCTCTGAATTTACACTCGGTAACAATAATCAGCGACGGGCTATTTTTCGCAATATCACTCGATTTATTGAGAATGCATATACTATCAAACGACAGCGTTGTAAGCTTGAGTGTGCACGCTAACCAATGGGTTATTTCTTCTGACTCGGTAAAAATACCCACTTGACGGATTTTCGGATTATTCATAAAGACGCTAAAAACGATTTTTGTTTTTGCTCATTATTAAATAAAAGCAAAATATTGCCTACGAAAAAATAAGATCAAAAAAATCTTCAAAATTTTGGTGTTAAAACGGTTAAGTTATAGGCAGTAATAAAAATAAATTTTCAATATTAGATTTTTGATAAATTAAATTTATTGAACATTCCGGCTTATACGTTAGTTACGCACGTATGGGAATAACATAAGCGCATCTTGCACCAACTGCTTCTTATGACTTTTCGCAAGGTAAATCGCATAGATATCACGGCTATATTCAGGTGCACCCTCAACCGCATGTAATTTACCTTTGCGAATATGCTCAAAGCACATTTGTTTTGGCAGGTAGGCACAACCCGATGCCTCTAAAATAAAGTTTAACGCGATCCGCGGTTGACTCATATGATGGCGAATAGCATTTAACTCACTGTAATCACGTAAAATTTGACTGTTTACCGACTCACCATAATCAACCATAACCATGTTCTCAATATTGTGTAATGTCATATCGCGGTCAGTCGACACGAGTTGCAAAGGTACCGTTGCAACCTTCTCGTTCACTATGTCTTCTGTAAATGGCGGTTCGAATAAAAACGCGATATCCACTAAACGGCTAATTACTTGTTTTCTAAGCTCTAGTGGCGAATATGTATGGGTATATAAATGAACGTCATCTAGATTGCGGTGAATTTTTTGCAGCCAATCCTGCAGTACAATGTCCCAAATTGACATCATTGAACCAACAAACAATTGATAAGCGTTAGGCTGAGCGACGCCGACATCTTGTTTCAGCTTTTGCCACATAATTAGCATTTCATTGGCATGTTTAACGAGGCGGTGGCCTTCTGCGGTAAGTTTTAAACGTTTCTGTGTGCGATCAAATAACTGCACACCGAGCTCTTCTTCTAACTGTTTAATACGGCTACTAACAGCGGCTTGCGTTAGGTATAAGTTATCGGCTGCGACTCGCACATGTAAGGTTTGGCTCACTTCCAAAAACGTCGTTAAAAGCTCAATTTTCATTCGAAAACACCCATTTTAATAAAATTATTTTATCAATTTGTGATTTTTATTTTGTTTTTCTTTTTAGATATTTTCAACTAATTTTCCCAACATAAATTTTATTGCACAAATAAACGCCAAAATAAGGATGCCAAATTATGAAAATTGCTATTTTATCTCGAAATGAAAACCTATATTCAACCCGCCGCTTAAAAGAAGCGTGTATCGCACGTGGCCACGAGGTTGATGTTATCGACACACTACATTGCTACATGGATATCACCAGTAGCCGCCCTGCGGTGCGTTACCACGGTCAAGAGCTACCAAAATACGATGCGATTATTCCGCGTATTGGTGCATCAGTTACGTTTTATGGCACTGCAGTTGCGCGTCAGTTTGAAATGATGGGTACATTTAACGTGAATGAATCGGTAGCGATTAGCCGCTCTCGCGACAAGTTACGCTCACTACAGTTACTGTCGCGTAAAGGCGTTGGTCTGCCACGCACAGGATTTGCAAGCAAGCCAGACAACATTAAAGACTTAATTAAAAATGTGGGTGGCGCGCCTTTAGTAATAAAACTATTGGAAGGTACCCAAGGTATTGGTGTCGTACTCGCTGATACAGCAAAAGCAGCTGAAAGCATTATTGAAGCGTTTATGGGCTTAAAAGCTAACATTCTCGTGCAAGAGTATATTAAAGAAGCTGGCGGTGCTGATATTCGCTGCTTAGTTGTTGGTGGCCGTGTTGTTGCAGCGATGAAACGCCAAGGTGCAGAAGGTGAATTCCGTTCAAACTTGCACCGTGGTGGCAGAGCGGAACTGGTTAAACTGACCAAAGAAGAACGTGCAACTGCGGTTAACGCTGCCAAAGTAATGGGACTTAACTTCTGCGGTGTAGACTTACTGCGCTCACACAATGGCCCTATGGTAATGGAAGTAAATTCATCTCCAGGTCTTGAAGGCATTGAAAATGCAACGGGATTAGACGTGGCAGGTAAGCTCATTGAGTTTATTGAAAAGACGGCTAAGTCTGGTTCAACAAAAACCAAAGGACAAGGTTAATTAACGCGATTGGAACAGTTATGAACGAATTGATTATTGGTGAACACACAATTATGCCTGGCGAAACAAAGAAAATTGATTTGCCAGTAGCCAAATTGTACACCGATGCTGATGTGCACTTACCGGTACATATTATTCGCGGTAAAAAAGCAGGCCCAACAATTTTTATTAGCGCCGCGGTGCATGGTGATGAACTGAATGGCATTGAAATCATCAGACGCCTTATCAATTTAAAAGGCTTTAAAATTTCAGCAGGCACCTTAATTGCTGTGCCTATGGTGAATGTATACGGGGTGATCAACCAAAGCCGCTACATGCCTGATAGACGCGACCTTAACCGCAGTTTTCCAGGTTCAGCGAAAGGCTCTTTGGCAGCACGTGTCGCTAATATTTTCTTAAAAGAAATTGTTAGCCACTGTGATTACGGTATTGATTTACATACAGGTGCTATTCACCGTTCAAACTTGCCACAAATTAGGGCGCAACTAGCGGATGAAGAAACCTTAACACTTGCTAATGCATTCGGTGCACCAGTAATTTTAAATTCGAAAATAATCGATGGTTCATTGCGTGATGCTGCGGTTGATAAAGGCACTAAGGTGTTGTTATACGAAGCGGGAGAAGCACTGCGATTTGATGAGTTTTCAATTCGCGCCGGCATTAAAGGCATAGTTAATGTACTGCGCCATTTGAAAATGACACCAAAAGGCAGAGCACGCAAAAAAACAATTAACCAATTTGTCGCCAATAACAGTGGTTGGGTACGCGCAACCAGCAGTGGTATTGTCACCCATTTATTTAACTTGGGTGACCAAGTTAAAAAAGGCCAAGTGCTTGCTGAGATCGGTAGCCCGTACGGCGAGATTTTAACGGAAGTGTTGGCAAACAAAAGTGGCGTCATTATAGGTAAACAAAATATACCTTTGGTACAAGAAGGCGAAGCCATGTACCACATTGCTTACTTTAAAGAAGATGATGAAGAAATTGCTGAACATATTGGCAGTGTTGAAGAAGAACTTGTGAACCATATTGTGAACAGTGAAGGATTGTTATGAATAACAGAATAATTATCGGCCATGTAGAAAACATTGATCTACCCGATTTAGGCATTACGCAAATGACAGTGCGCGTAGACACAGGCGCACAAACATCGTCGCTGCATGTTGATAATATTCAACGAACTAAATTGGATAAAAAGCCTGCAGTATCGTTTGATATTCACCCTGAAATTCATAACGTAGACAAAACCTTACGCTGTACCGCTATTTTGCATGATATTCGCAAAGTAAAGTCATCGAATGGTATGAGCGAACAGCGCTATGTAATTAAAACGCCTGCGATACTTGGCGAGCATAAATGGAATATTGAAATAACATTGACCGATCGCTCAGATATGACCTATTTAATGTTATTAGGTCGACAAGCGATGGGCGACCACTTTTTTATTGACCCTGCAAATGGCTTTGTCGCCTCGCAAAGTTAACAGTAATGCAGTTAGACGTATGGACCAGTGGTGCTGCGTGCTAGCTGCAAGCAACACGGATTGTAAATTTTCCTGTGTATACTGATTGTTGTAAAATAGCAAAAAACTAATCCTAACAAGGACTTATTAATGTTAGAACAAGTTAAATATTGGCTCAATTTCCCGCTATTTAAATTTAATGAACGTGTTGTCACACTGATTGAAGTGCTCGCCGTTCCGCTTTGGTTAATCGCCAGTGTTTGGCTTTCCCACTTCATTATAAAAATGATTGGTAAACGCCTTACAAAGAAAAATAAAGATCCTAATATTGTTCACTTAGTACAGCGTATTTTGTATGTGGTGGCGCTCGCTATTATTTTTATGACAACCCTTTCGATGATCAATGTGCCGATCACTGCATTTGCATTTCTTTCTGGTGCAATCGCGATTGGTTTTGGTTTTGGGGCACAAAACATTATCAATAACTTTATTAGTGGTTGGATTTTAATGGGCGAAAAGCCAATCCGCATTGGTGATTTTTTAGAAGTTGAAGGCGTAAAGGGTGTTGTTGAAGAAATTAATACCCGCTCAACACGTATTCGCCGTGTTGATGGCGTTCACATGCTGATCCCAAATAGCAAGCTATTAGAGAACACGGTGACCAACTGGACCTTACGCGACAAATTAGTGCGCGGTACAGTAGCTGTAGGTGTTGCCTACGGTACCGATTGTCAAAGTGTAAAACGTATTATGTTAGAAGTTGCCAACGCGCAACCAGACACACTAAACGAAGATGGCCGGGCACCGTTAGTTTTTTTTCAAGATTTTGGCGATAACTCGCTGCTGTTTGAAGTGTATTTTTGGATTAACTCACAAGTTGAAGGTGGCTTACGATTAGTTGCCAGCAATATTCGATTTGGGTTAGACGAAGCGTTTAAAGCAGCAGATATTACGATTGCATTCCCGCAGCGGGATATTCACCTTGATGGCACACTTAATATTGTTAATAAGTCAGAACCGATGAACAAAGCTGACAGCTAACTTAGGAAATAACCATGAAGCATGATTTTATAATTGAAGGTTGGCAAATGAATCATAACGACAGGCCTAATGCTGTTACGTCAGAACAGCAACTAGCAGAGCAAAATTATTGGGTGCACTGTGATCGCTCATCGGCTGAATTTGAGCATTGGTTAAAATCCCTTGGTTTTGATGAATCAATTATTGAATCACTGCTTGCCACCGATACAAGACCGCGTTTTCAGCAAATTGATAAGAACAGCTTTTTCCTTATTTTAAGAGGTGTAAACCTAAATGCCGGAAAAGAGCCCTACGATATGTTAACTGTGCGTTTGCTTTACACGCCAGAGCGCGTTGTTACGTGTAGCATTCAGCGCTTACGTGCAATTGAAGCGGTAGCGTCTCAGTTAAAGAAGAATAAAGGACCCGATACCCTTGAATCTTTGGTAATTGAGCTATTAAGCCAACTAAATGCCAAAATTGAATCTGTAATTGAGCCAATTGAGCAATTTATTAACGCACAAGATAACGATGCGTTTAGCTCAGACGCCATTGCTGAGATAAGTGTTAAGCACCGTAAACTACTGCGTTTAAATCGCTTTTTAAAGCCGCAATTGTATGCACTATCGGCATTGAGTAAAAACAATGTGGCAGCATTTAATGACTATCATGTAGAGCTTGCGACCGAGCTTGATACCTTGTCTCGTATTGTCGACACCATCGATTTCTACATTGCGCAAATCGACGTGATTAATAACCGTATTGCGCAAATTAACAGCGAAGTGATGAACCGCAATACCTACATGCTGTCGATTATCGCCGGCATTTTCTTACCACTTGGCTTTTTAACCGGGTTGTTCGGTATTAATGTGGGCGGCATGCCAGGCGTTGATAACCCCAATGCCTTTTATTGGTTTTGCGGTGTATTAACTGGCATAGGTGTTGTTGCATTAGTGATGTTTCGCCGTTGGAAATTCCTATAGCTAGTACGCTTAGCTATTTGCGAGTAAATTGCAAAGTTCATCTGTCAGCGCCGAATGTGGCGCTGATTTTTTATAGGTCAAATAAACTGGTCGCTTTAACTGCATGGCGCTGTTTATATTGAATAAACGCCCTTCTGCTATATAGGATTTGACTAGATCACTCGGTAAATACGCAAAACCACCATTGGCCAACATCAAATCTAACGCTATGGTTGCTGCTGAGGTGCGATGACTCGGTTGCACTTTATGGTGAGCCGCATGCTCTTTGGCAAACGTAATGCCCCAATCAACATAAATATAATTGTCGCATGTTTCACTGAACTCAGCACAACTGCCAACCAGCGAAATATCAAAATCACCAACATGGGTATTAATAAAATCACTGTCTTTAATTGGGTCTGTTAAAAAAGCGAGCTGCAAACTTTTATCATCAAGTTTGCGTTGGATTGCCTCTCGCACTGAAATTTCCGTACCGACCACAACCGAGTCAAATACCGTATTCATTTCATTTATGCGAGAGCACAAATATGCATCCCATACATTGGGTGTTGCTGCGATATTAAATACCGTTTTTTGCTCACTGGCCAAGCCCACCATAGCTTTTGATTGTGCGATTTGTTCAATCACCAGATGAGCATAAGGCAGTAACGCATTACCCGCAGGCGTTAAGGTCAGATTATTTTTTTCGCGAATAAATAACGGCGTGGCATAAAATTCTTCAAGTTGTTTTATGCGTGCACTCACAGCAGCTTGAGTAATGTATAACTGCTCAGATGCTTTGCCAAAATGCCTGTTTTCCGCAACCGCGATAAACGTCTTAAAAACCTTAATATCCATACTTTCACCTAGTAAACCAATTCGCAATAACACTTAATCTCTTAGAGGGGGCTCATCTGCTGCTAATTTATTTTAAATTTGCATTTAAAACAAATAGATAATGCAATTCACCCTATGATATTAACGACGTTTTATTGCTGCAAAACAGCGTTATTAATTAAGCGAATTAGTATTAAAACCGCAGCCAATAATTTAAAGATTTTTTGTTATATCGACAATAATTATTTGCTTTTCATTTCCCTTAACAAGCCCTAAATTTAGCGCAGAAGTTAACCCAGAGGACTGGTAATGAAACTCACTAAAATGGTCGCGCTCGGTTTGATTGTATCACTTAGCTCGGCGTTTGTTATCGCTGAAAATAGCACAAAGGCACCGCCTTCAATTGCGTTAAATTACTTGGAATATTGCCAAGATATCCTAGCGGAAAATGACGGCGAACATGAGACTAACTTATTAAACTGTGTGAATACCGAGCTTGAAGGTTCAGGATTTGACACATTCGCCACATACAGTGAATTACTCACGTATGTGGGTTTAGGTGAAGACTAATGGAAACGGCAATCCGACAAGGCAAAATACCGTTTTATGCCAGCGACACATTTCCTTATGGTTTGTCACGCAGCGGCTATTTCAGTATTGGCGAATCAGAAGAGCTGATTAAATACGGTGATACTTTATACGGCCTGCATAACGGCTTGTTGTCGCCAGAAAATGCCGAAGAGGCGATGTTTGTCGCAGAATTAAACAGCGATGAAACCGCAACCCTTGACGCTGTAAAGTTATGGAAAAAATTTCTAATAGTGATTACAAAAAGCAATAGCTTTTACAGTTTATCGCCAAGTAAAAAAGCGGCTTTTTAGCCGGTATTATCAACCTTAATCGTTGTTAACAAACACGAAGCAATGAGATAGAAGGTAGTAAAAAATGGATATTGACGTATCTGATTTTGACTATGATGATGAGTTGGAAGTTAAATATCAAACCTCCTACACATCGGGAAAACCCGCGCCAATGAAAGTGCACCGTAAAAAACGGTTATCACCTTGGCAGCGTATAGAATTATTAAAAGACAAAGCTAGGCTCAACAAGCAAATTGCCGATAGCCACTTTGATTATTACGATTAAATTGAATTAGCAATATGTTCAAGGTAATTAACAACTAACCTCCAAGACTGACGTTTTATGAGTAGAGCGTCACCTTGGCGGTTATTTCCCGTTTATTTCTGACCCATCCCGATCAGCAAGCACTTTAATTAATCGTGCTTACGTTTATTTTTATACATCGCGGTGTCGGCAGCTTTAATAAGCTCAGCAACGGTGTAGCCATCTTGCTCATACAAGGCAAAACCAATACTCGCAGAAAGTGCGACCTTTTGCGCCTGACCATCAACGTCAGTAATATAAAATTCATCACAAATGGCATTGAGTTGCTGTTGGCTTGCTTGCTCTGCATCAGCAGTGCTTTTAACGTGCGGCAGCAAAGTAACAAATTCATCGCCACCGAAGCGCGCAACAAAATCTGTGGAACGACTAAATAGAGCTAAGCGATTAGCGACATGCTGCAACAACTGATCGCCCGCATCATGGCCAAACTCATCATTAATGGGTTTAAAGTTATCCAAATCTATAAATAAAATGGCAAACATTTCACCGTAACGCTGCGCATGTTCAACCAGCTCTTCAAGTTTTAAATCCAGTGCTTTACGGCTATATAGTTTAGTTAGTGCATCACGGTTTGCTGAATTTTCAAGTATTTGTAAAAGGTGATGACGTTCTTTAGAAAAGCGAATTACGCGCTGCAATAGCGACGATGTAAGCTCTGACTTAGGTACATAATCTTGCGCCCCAAGTTGAATCAGACGGTCGCCCATGGCTTCATCGGCCACTCCAGTCACGACTACAATAGGCACTGCTTGTGCACTGTGCTTTACCGTTAACATGGTATTAAAACCATCACTATCCGTGACGTTCAAATCCATAATAATTAAGTCAGGCTTAAAATTTTCGAGCGCTTGAACCAGTTTCGTCAATGAATCAAAAGTCATAATTGAGTGACTAACAATTTTATCACTCTTTAGTGCATTCCTAATCAGGTAAGCATCATCGCTGTCATCTTCGAGCAAGTAAATCAGATGATTAGATTTGTACTTTTGTTGATCATTCAAGTTTTATTGATCCTTTGCCAGTAATTCAACAGCGAGCTTAAGAATTCAACGGTTTCATTTAAGCCTTGTGGCTTTCGCACGTAAGAATTAGCACCATACTGATACGACAACTCAATATCATGAGGGCTATTTGAATTAGAATATATCACGACCGGTAAATTAGTCGCGTGTTTATTTTGTTTAATTAATTTTAGTACGTCAAAGCCGCCGCATTGCGGCATATTCAAATCGAGTAACACTAAGCTATTCGCGTTTGCAAAAGCGTCAATAGATGCAACAAACTCTCTACCATCATCAAAATGTGCAAGCGTTTTTTCATCATCAACCTTTTTTAGCGCCTGACGCATGATGTAAGCCTCATCGGGATCATCATCAATTAAAATTAGGTTCAGCATTGCTACACTTCTCTCGGCAAATTAATAATAAACTGAGTGCCTGTCCCCTCTATGCTCTCACAGCGAATTTGCGCGTTATGCACTTTGATTATTTGTGCAACAATAGCAAGACCAATACCACTGCCTTCATATTTTTCTCGCGTATGCAGTCGTTTAAAAGGTTCAAAAATGCGTTTCGCATGGCTTTGGTCGAGGCCAATGCCTTGATCTTCAATAACAATTTCAACTGACGATTCATGCTCAGTGAGCCGAATATTGATTTCAGGTATGTTATCTGGCTTAGTAAACTTAATTGCATTAGCAATTAAGTTTTGCAGTACCTGTTCAAATAACCCCGCATCAGCGGTAATTAATAGCTCTGGGTTGTCGCACTCAATTTCTGATTTAGTTCGAAAAATGCTCAACTCAAGATTTTCGAGTACCGGTGTTAACACTGTATTAAATGACACGGTTTCAAGCGACAAAGCGTTAGTGTTAATACGCGACAGTTTGAGCAAATCTTCAATCATTTTACTTAACCGTTTAGCAGCTAACTGCAATCGCTCAAGTTCAAACTCACTATCTGGGTCCGATTTGAATTGACCTTGTAATCGCTGATAAATCGACTCGCTAAATGCTGATATTTTTCTCAGCGGCTCTTGTAAATCGTGTGATGCAATAAAGGCAAACTGCTCTAAGTATTCATTTGATGCCTTTAATTTACCTAAGAATTCATTTTTGTCGCTTACATCGACAAATGTGCCTAGCATACGTTTGGGCTTACCGTTTTCATCTCGCTCCAATACAGAATCAACCGAATAGCACCACACCCAATGACCATTTTTATGGCGAAAGCGATATTCTAAAAAGTACTTTTCATTGCCGGTTGATTGGGTGATCAGTTCCATATGTTCAATCATGCTCGCGCGATCGTCTGGGTGAAACTTCTCCATCAAATCAATATCATTTGCAAAGTCATCTAACTCGTAGCCGAGTAACTCTGTGTAGGTTTTATTAATTCGCTCATTTTGTTGCGTGTCTAAATTAAAAATATAAAAACCACATACAGAGCTGTCTAATAGACTTTCTAAAAAGTTATGACTGTCAGCAAGCTGACGCTGCGCTTCTTTTTCAGAAGTAATATCTACCGCACTACCGATGAGATATGTATTACGCTTATCTCCGGTTTTTTTAACCGGATAAAGTGACGTTTTAAACCAGCGAGCATCACCTTCAAATGGAATATGCTCGACATATTCGAGCGGCGAATTTTGCTCGACGCAGGTTAAATATTTTGCGTGCAAATGTTGCTTAACTTCAGCAGGAAAAAACGTGATTTCAGATAATCGTTTATTCAGAATCTGCTGTTGCGAAATACCCGCCCATTTAAGCGCGGTATTATTATAAGTAGTAAATTTAAAGTCGTTATCTAAATATTCAACCACCCAAATACCGTGATTTGTGCCCATGTATAAGGCATCTAAAAATTGTGTTCGTTCATCAAGTAAGCGCTGCGCTTTCTTTTGTTCATCGATATTTCTGAGTGCACCCGACATGGTGACGGGGTTGCCGTGACTATCACAAATTGAATCCCCGCGTGTTAGAAACCAGCTATATTCTCCTTGAGCGTTACGACCAAGGTATTCAACTTCATAACGTTCTTTATATTTTAGATGCGCATCTACCGCGTTTTGTACTATGTCTTGAAAATCGGGGTGAACGTGATTAAACCAAGTTTCATAATTCGCCTCTTGGTTTTCAGGCACACCGATTAACTCAAATAGTTTTGGCGACCACACTTGCTTACCGGTTTGAATATTCCAATCCCAAATACCATCATTTGTGGCTGAAGTAGCTCGCGCAAAAAGGGCATTTGACTCAACCAATTGTTGTTTTAATGCCGCCACTTCTTTTAAATCTTTTAAGGTAATAAGTAGCTGCACCTCACCTGCATACTCCTTTTTGGTAAGAATAATTTCAACAATTTGATTTTTTTTATCTGTTTTGATTTGGCCAACAAAGCTAGCATTTTCGTTTAGCGCAAGGGTTTTTCCACTCGATTGGATTATGGTTTCAAATTCTTGGCTATTTGCCTTTAAATAATTGCTTAACTTGCCATTTATATCGCCAAACTCTGATTTAAAATACTCATTTGCAAACACCACATCACCCTGTTCATTTGCTAGTAAAAAATTAAGTGGTAGCGAATCAAGCATCCATTTAGTTTGAATATGACCTTCGAGTAAACTGGTTAGTTTTTTGTTTTCTTGACGAGAAACACCATACTCCGACTTAATGCCTTCGTATTGCGAAATAGTGGGTACTTTAAGTAATTCAGGTAACAGTTTGTACAGATAAAACGCAGTAGTCATCGACACCAGCGCAGTTACAGCTTTTGCCATGCCATGATAGCCATACACCCCTTGCCAAATAGTCCAAATACCAAATAAATGAGTGATACCGCAAAATAAAATAAATAATGAGAACAGTAAAAACACATTGTTATAGCCAATATCATTGCGCATTTTCATAAAGATAACGATCGCAATAGGAATTGAAAAATAGGCGGTCGCTATCAGTAAATCAGAAACAACATGGGTCCATAAAATATGAGGTTGCCATAAGTAACAGTGACCATGAGGCATGTAATCACCGCGAAAAAACTGCTCTGTCATCGTGCTCAACGGAAATCCCTTACATTTGCAGTAGGTTTACATTTGAGTATGGCAGATAGCCTTGCAAATACAATTTGAAGGCGGGTTTTTATACGTTAAATCAAGGGTTAAATTAACTGTAAAGCGGAGCGAAAACGTCGTTAAAAACGCTTATTCCTTATCAAAACTATCAACGATAATCGCGCCCATTGACGCCGGCATTGAAATAACCACAATGCGTTTGAGGGCAACAAGAGGTTCTGTAAGAAGTGGCAATTTATTAATGCTTAAAAGGACTAGCGCCACAATAAAAAACGTAATGACATAAGCAAAGATAATACGCGACACAAATAGTAAACGTCGCGTTCGGATATTGCGTTGAAATACGCTCTCAAAGGTATATAAACTTAAAAATAGAAATGACAAGCTTAATAGCAGCAATAAATTGGTAAACGGTAATGTTTGTGCAAGCTGCCATGCTTCTTCTGAAAATGAAATCGGCACTGCAAGTGCAAATGCACCGACACAAATCTGAATAATATCTTCAAAATTAAAACTGCTTTTCATCATTATTTTATCGCTGCTGTTTAATAGTAATTCTAAACGCTTAAGTTCAAAGTAAATAGCTCATCTACAGATAGTAAGGTAAACCTGTCTGCTGTAAACCCAATTTATGTTTTTTAATTGAGCAATTGTAATGTTATTTTCACCCATCTGTTTAAAGCTATGTTTTGCACGTGGCATTTTTGATACCATCACCCAATAATTTAAATTTCCCGTTCAAAACGCGAGTTACTACTTTAGCCATGGAAAAATACGAAGAACTGTTAGTGTCAATCCGTAAAGTGATTCGAGCTATTGATTTACACTCTAAACAACTTAATAAATCGTCTGGATTAACCGGCCCTCAGCTGCTTATTATGCAAGAGATTGCCCGCGTGAAAGGTATTACCGCAAGTGCAGTTGCAAAAGAGATTAACCTAAGTGCCGCAACTGTAACGAATATCTTAGACCGTTTAGAATCCCGTGATTTAATTGAGCGTGTGCGCAGCAATGAAGATAAACGTCGCGTTAGCTTGTTTTTAACCAATAAGGGCAAAACATCATTAATTGATGCGCCGCAACCACTGCAAGAACACTTTATTCAAAATTTTTGTGCGCTTGAGCAGTGGGAACAAAGCCTGCTGCTTTCTTCAATGCAGCGTATCGCTAATATGATGGATGCAACTGACCTTGATGCAGCACCGGTACTTGAAATTGCGCCAATGACTGTAAGCTCAGAGGACAACAATAAAAGTTAATGTAATCGATGTGCGTCGTCAGTCAAACCAACGCGCACATTAAGATAACTTGTAGCCAAATGCGTCGATCACTTGGCTACGTAAATCCTCTTTTAAACACTCATTGTTGCTATCTGAAAGCAAAAACACACTTTCTAAACTCTCACCTAGTGTGGTTACTTTTGCCGAATGAATAGACAAAGTTAAGTTGCGAAACACCGAACAAATTTTATCAACATAAGTAGGGTTATTAAGCGTCGTGACTTTGAGCAGCGTTCTATCGCGTTTTGGCGTTGGAATAAACTCCACCATAGGCTCTGAATCAAAGCTTTTAATCTTTTTAGCAACCGGTAATTTACAGCTTTTATGACCAGATTCGATAACACGTTCGATTTGGCTAATAACCCGTTTAATGCGGTAACTTTCACTTAACTGCTCATCATTAACGTCAAGCACTCGGAAAACTTCAAGCACGTTGCCGTCTTTGGTTTCTAGTAGCTCAGCATCTTTAACGCTCACTTTCGCTTGGGTAAGCGTGTTAAAAATATCGACAAAGAGTTTTTGCCTATTAGGCGTATACACCACCAAGGTCGAACAACCGATTTGATCGCTCTGCGTTAAAAATACTAAAGGAAACTGGGTGGCGTTAACAACTTTAGCTGTAATTTCAGAAAGCTCTTTTGCACTGGTAAATGTGAAAAAACTATTAGGCAAGGTTGACCAAAACTGAGTGACATCGTTAAGAGCAATATCGCTGTTTGATAGAATAGTTTGTGCCTGCGCTTTATTTTCGCGGATCACTGTTCGCTGCTCGAAAATACTTTGCCCATCGGTTTTGAATGCTTCACGACTTGCTAAGTAAAGTTGTTCTAATATGGCAGCTTGCCAGTCGTTCCAAGCATCCTCATTAGTCGCCATAATATCTGCTACCGTAAGCGTATACAGGGCATTTAAGCGCTCTAACGATTTAACCTGTTTGTTTAAGCTGCGAATTGTGCGCGGGTCGTAAATATCTAAGGTGCGACTGGTGTTGATTAACAACTCTTGGTTTTCAATCAACCACTCAATTAACTCCACCGACGCATTTTTTAAATTGTGGAATGCGGCAAACTCTTTTGCCAAAATCGCACTGGTGCTATGACTTTCACTATCCTGTGAACCGGCTAAATGATGACAAAACGCAGCAAGCGATAACGCCAATTTATTTTGCACACGGCCGTAAGCAATATGATAGGTTTCATGATCATCTTGATGATTTGCAAAGTCAGAAATATACGACACGGTTTTATATACATGCTCGTCAACCGTGTAGGCATTATGAATATCAAATTGCATACGCCCTTCGGTTTGCGCCCATTGCGTCGCATACATCTCTAGCACCCCATAACGGTGCATTAAACCCAGTACTTTTTTAAGGGTTTTAGGCTGCTCAAACAGGCGAATAAATTCTTCACGGCAACTTTGGTAATCTTGTAATTCGCCCAGCAAGCGGTGCCTTACTTTTCGCAGCAACTTCAATGTATTGGACGATATCCCTTTTGCCTTAGGGTGATTTGCCAATAAGCCAAATAACTTGATCACTTGCGACTTATCAATAAATACACTTGATGAGTTCACATCAACCAAACCATCAACAATGGCAAAATTTTCGTTAACTTGCAGTACTTCTTTTTCGCTATCGCGCGAAATACACAGGCTCACATTTTCACAGAGAATTTGGTTAAGTTCTTGCAAACGGGTCATGGCACGAAACAATTGTCGCATCATACGCTCGATTGCCTGTTGTGCACTGTCTCCACGACCAAACTTTAGAAATTCCGCAACATCAGCTTGGTATTCAAATAATAATAATTCTTGCGGGCGATTAGCCACGCAGTGCAGCGCCCAGCGAATGCGGCAAATAAAGTCGTGGGCTTCAATTAGCTCAAATTGTTCATCTTCTTGCAATAGTTCGCCATGCTCAAATAAACCAGCGTTTGATAACTTTAAATGTTTGCGCGCAACCCAAATAATGGTTTGAAAGTCACGTAAACCACCGGGATTAGTTTTTATGTTTGGTTCAAGGTAGAGTGCGGTATTGAGCGCCTTTTCATGGCGAGCTTGTTGCTCTTCTAGCTTTGCCTTAAAAAAGTCAAAATCGCTTAGTGTGGTTTCATCGTACAAAGAGCTTAGTAACGACTCTGCATGTTGCTTGTTGCCGTATAAACAGCGAATATCAAGTAAATTAGTCGCTATGGTAATATCTTCGGTGGCGAAACGTTTCGCTTCTGCTAAATTACGAACGGAATGGCCAATATCCAACCCTAGATCCCAAAGCCCAGTAACAAACTGCCTCACTTTATCTTCGGGAAATTCACTTGCGTCATCGGGCGTAATAATCGCAATATCAATATCTGAATAAGGATGCAATGTTGCACGGCCATAACCGCCAACGGCATTGAGTGAGCAAGGCGAATTAACTAAGCCACATTCACGCCACATATCAATTAGCATTTTATCCAATTCATCTGCACGTTCACGTAATAACGAACTGATAGAGCTAGAAAAAAAACGCTCATTTTGCGAATTGGTTAGTTTATCTAATTGATCTTTGTATATCGTTCTCATTCCTTGCTTCCTCTCAGATTAATTACGTTTAATTAAACTGATATCAAAGCTTTTGAGACCACACATTCATTGACACCAACTTGTTATTGACTAAGTTATTATTGATTAGTCTGCCACCATATTCAAAGCCTAATCGCGCAAATACCTTATTTATAGCAAAAGACGACGCGCGACAAACCGAATAAATAAACTGTACATCGTTATTTTTTAGGTATTTGCTCGCTTCAAAAATAAGCGCTGAGGCAATACCTTCATTACGGAATTGGCTTAACACAACGGTATCGTAAAGCCTTGCATTTGGTGCATCTTTCTCATATTCAATACGCACACAGGCAACTATGGCGTTCATATATTCAACACAAAAATAGTCTACGCCGTTTTCAATACTGTTTATGATGTAGTTTTCATCACCGATTGGTGAGCCATAACTCGAAAATGCTAACTGATAAAGTTTAGATAACGCACGTACATCGCTTTGGTTACACTTGCGAAATAGCACAGGCTGAGAGAACGAACCAGGCTCCCATAAATCAACATTTTGAACTTCGTTGATAATACCGTCACTTAAATCCATGTGATCGCACGAAGCGCGCTCTTCATCAAAAAACCGAGAAATAAAAATAGCGTCTTGCAAACCAAAATAACCAGGCACGGTCGCCTCGATTTGGTAGCCGCGCTTTAGAAATGGCAATACTTGTGCGTCTTTTACTTTGGCGATTATTTTGCTGTAACCGCCTTCTTTAGCAAAGCTTTCTACTTCATTATGAAAGGTGTTTGGTACTTCAATTGTTGCATCGGTAATGTAAACACGGTCATTTAATTTGCCGAAACGGATAGTGTTACCTGTTAGCGTGGTTTCACTATCAAATTGCGTCGCTTGCATGATTTATATCCTGGCTGTTAATTCGTATAAAAATATTATTCAATCTATGCTTTATTAAAATTTAATCTAAAAGGCACTGTATATTTAGAGTTGATAGCAATATAAATATCGTTTCATAGGCGGGGTTGACTCAATAAAATCAAGTTATTAGAACGATTAATTGTTCTACACAAAACAAACCACTTCAAAATTAATTAGAATTCTAATTAATATAACATTAGTTAGAGCACTAATCAATTAGCTGAACATTTGTCAAACAGCGGGCGCAGCCACGCACGATAAGGCGCATGCCAAATCGTGCTTTAGTAAAGATAAAATGAGTAGAAGTGTAAAACGGGAGTGAAGTTGGCAGTTAACTAAACAAGTGGGTTTGCAAGACATAAATCCATAGCGGAATAGTTACAACACTCATTAATGTGCTGAGTATCACGGTTCCTGCAACGAGGCTTTGCCCACTGTTTTGCTGACAAGCAACGATGTATGCATTTACACCAGTTGGACATGCTGTCAGCACAACCAAAATTAACGTTATTTCATCACTTAAATGAAAGCCCAAACGCGCCACTAACAAAACCGCCAAAGGCAATACAATCAGTTTAATAATCGTGGCACTGATAATTTGCTGATAATTACCAGCCAAACGATATTGATACAGGTTGGCACCCAAAATAAATAGCGCAAGCGCTAACGCGCCTTGGGTAATTAAATGTAAGGTACTTGCGATAAAACCAGGTACATCAATACCCAACATATTCACCATTAACCCACTGTAGATCCCGATTAATAATGGATTTTTTAGTAAACCTTTACAAAAGCGCCTAAATTGAAACGAATTACCCGTCGCAAAACTCGAAAAAATACTGGTCGCGCCAAATAAAACAGCACTATGAAAGCTGATGATTAAAAACACCAGCGCCGCAACAGACGGCGACAACAAGCTAATTAACACAGGCAAACCAACAATAATGGTATTTGAATACGTACTGCCTAGCGCAAATACAGCGCTACCAGCAGACTGTATCTTGAAAAGTCGAGGTGCGAGCAACGTCGTTATTATAAAGGTCGATATAACAACGGCATAAAACGTTAAAAACACTGAATACGAGATAATACCCGATAAATCGGCTTGCGCGATATTAATAAATAGAAACAAAGGGAACAGCAAACTAAAGGTAATTTTACTAAGATCACCAATGGTTTGGGCAGACACATAATGGCTGCGAAGCGCAACATAACCAAGCAAGGCCACTATGACTAACGGAAAAAGAGACGAAAACATGGATTTAGTCATGCGATAAAAAGTGTCGAGACTGTAATCAATTACGTGCAAAACAGCAACCGTTTGGCACACCCCGGCTGTACAAATTTCACACAACCAACAGAGCGCACTATAGTTAAAGCATGCAGGATTTTTGCAGGACCTCGTTATGTTTGAACGCAGACATCATACACCTAGCTTTAATGAGCACATGGGTTTATTGAGTGATGAACAACGGATCGCGATGTATGATCTATACAACTTTGGCTATGATTTGGCGTTTGTACGTACTACAGCGCAAGGCAAACTTGCGGTACTAACCCAAGGCGAGAGCGTTGCAACGATTGACCAGTTTGGCGATGTTGCTGTTAATCCAGAGATCAATATCAGATAAAAAAAGGCGCGGCCAAGTAACTTGGTCGCGCGCTTTTTCTTAACTAATTTTTCTAACGTACTGCAAGTAACTGTTCAGATGGTTTAACACGCACTTTTGCACCTTCTTTTAGCATTTCACTGCCGCGTATTGCCACTTTTTCACCTAGCGCAAGTTCACCTTTCACTTCAATAAAGTCATTGAAACCGCTGCCGGGTACTACTGTCACTTGTTTTACGGTTAAGTCATCGGTTACCACATTCACGTATACTTTATCTTGGCGTAAAATTAACGCATCACGATGAACCGTTAACGCATTATGCTTAGCGCTACTTGCAAGGCTCACTCTTACCGCACTGCCAATAGGTAAAGATTGCTCAGTTAACGATGCGCGTACTTCCATAGTGCGGCTTAACTCATCTCCTACCGGTACCAAAGCACGCAGTGTTGAACTAAAGCGCATATCTTTATTGGCAATTAATACACTATCACCCACTTTATTAAATTGCGTATGGGATAGCGGTGCATTTGCACGTACTTCCAAGTCATCTAAACTCACTAACCGTACTGCAGGTGAGTTTGTTTGGCTAAATTCACCCACTTGCTTGTAGCGCTCAACAATGGTGCCATCAAAGGGTGCGATTAGCTTAGTTTTATCAAGTTGCAATACAATGCGCTGTAAACTGATCTTTGCCTGTTCAAGCTCTTGCATTGCCATCATTAACTCCGCTTCTTTCGCTTCAAGGGCATCCAACGAGGCGTTTTTGCCCAATTTTTCTATGCGAGTAAGTTGGCGTTCAAGCAAGCTAACACGTGTGCTAAAACTTTTTATGCTGGCACTGGCTTGTTGTTTTTCGAGCTGTAAAAACGCATCGTCCAACAGTAAAATCGTATCGCCTTTTTTAAAGCGCTCACCAACTTCTGCAATGCGCTTTACAACGCCCGAAACTTCAGTGGTTAAACGCGAATCAAAACGACTCACCACAGTGCCTGGTACCCACATTTGTTCAGCGATTTCAGCTTGCTCTACATCTCTTAGAGCAACCAAAGGAGCTGGGCGTTCATTGGCTGTTGCAAAACAACTAAGTAATGTCAGCACAGCACATATAATTGTCGAAATAACGTATCTCATAACTAATTCCCTTCCAGTTGCGTTTGAGTAGAAGTAACAGAGGTTGGTTGAACACTTTTACGCGTTGAAAATTGTTTTAGTAATGCCGGGAGCAGTACCAAAGTAAATAAGGTTGAAAACACCATGCCGCCAACTATTACCGCCGCAAGACCACGATAAATAATACTGCCTTCGCCTGGCATAATAAGTAGCGGCAACATGCCAAAAATACTGGTTAATGTACTCATAAAAATAGGGCGTAAGCGCAGTTTAAGTGCCTGCTCGACTGCCATTTCGCGGCTTAACCCTTCGCGTTCACCTTGGCGAGTTTGGTCGACTAATAAAATCGCATTATTTACAACCAATCCAAGTAAAATAATAAAACCAATCATGGTTAACAAGTCGAGCGGCTGAAATTGAATAAGGTTCATTAACTGTAATGCCACAACACCACCAACGGTTGCCAGTGGAATGGATAGCGTTACCATTAAGCTGTCTTTTAACGATTTAAAAAGACCGGCCATCAGAATAAAAAGTAGCCCAAGCGCCAAAATAAAATTCTGCCCCATGGTTTTAATCGATTGTTTTAAACTGTCGGCGCTACCGCCATAGTTAATCGAACCATCTGCAGGCATAAGCGCTTGAATTTGCGGTTCAATCTCAGTTTCAATAATAGCCATCGCCTGCTGTAACGACATACCTTCAGGTGGGTTTACATTAACTGTAATGGTTCTACGACGGTCAATTCGCTGAATACGTGACGGCCCAACCGTTCGTGTAACATCAACTAACTCGCCTAACTGCACTACAGTGCCACTTGGAGTAGTAATCGGCATTGCCGATAATTCTTCAGGGTTTTGCCAACCTTCGGCTTTGAAAATCATATCAAGACGTTTATTACCATCAAAATATTCACCCACATAAAGACCTGTGCCCATTGCTCGGGTAAGTTGTGCTAAATCACGGCGATTAAAGCCAACTTCCATCATGCGACGGTCATTTGGCAATAAGCGTAGTTCTGGCTCTGCATCTTGGGTGCCGGGGTTGATATTTATGTTACTGTCTTCAAAACGTGCTTGTAAGATTTCGCGTGTTTTATCGGCCACATCAGCCATGGCGCGCGTGTCGCGGCTTTGCAAGTGAATTTGAATGCTGCGACCTGAGCCTAGGCCGCCAAATAAATTACCTTGCTGTGAAAACACGCGGGTATCTGGTAAATCAACCAAAATCTCTTCACGCATTACGCGTTCAAGTTCTTTCACTTGTGATTGATCTTTAGCGCGCACACCTAAGTTTGCGTTGCCAGGAAATGATAAAATATAGTAATTTTTAAGCGCTGGCTGTTTCGTGCCATCCATATAGGGCTGTAAACGCTCAACCAAAGGCTTAATGTACTCGCGCTCAACAAACTCTTGGTTTGAACCCGTTGGTAAACGCACAAATGCATCTACTGCGTCACGTTTTACGGGTGGTAAGTAGTCAAGTGGGGGTAACAACCACACAGTCAACGCAACTGGCGCCGCCATCAAGGTGAAAATCACCGCAAGGCGTTTTTTACCTGAGTTAGTCAACGCCATAATTTTGCGTGTGATAGTTTGCCAAAGGCCTTCTAATCTATCTTCTTCAACTGTTTGGTTTAGCCACATTTTCGCAGCCACAGGTAAAATAGTCAGTGCCACCAGCAAGGAGATAAATACTGCAATGGCGATGGTCAGCGCTAAGTCCGCAAAAAATTGCCCTGCCACATCACGTAAAAATATCACCGGAACAAAAATCGCAATGGTCGTCGCAGTAGAGGCCATCAACGCCCCCGACACCAACTGTGTGCCTTTCGCAGCAGCTTTATCAGCGCGCAAGCCCTGGGTTTTCAACCTAACAATATTTTCAAGCACCACAATTGCCGCATCAAGCACCATGCCTGTGGCAAATGCCAATCCAGCCAATGAAATCACGTTAAGCGAACGGCCTGTGATATTCAACACAATAAAGGTGGTCATAATTGAAATAGGTATCGCCATTGCCACAATCAAGGTCGCGCGGCGCTGGCGTAAGAACCACCAAAGTACGCCTACAGCAAGCAGGATCCCAAGTACTAAGTTGCTCGAAACAAGATTAATTGCACGATAAATAAATACTGAGGCATCGAAGGATTGGTGCATTGTAAGTTGTTGTGGTTCAAGCACTTGGCTGCGAATTTTGTCGACCTCTGCTTTAACACGCTCAAGCGTTGCTAACACATTGGCGCCACTTTCACGGTCTATGCGCACCGACATTGCCGGATTACCATTTTGCACCGCACTACCATTGTCTGAATCGCGAGTGACTTTAATCTCAGCAATATCACTGAGTTTAATTGGTTTACCGTCACGCCATTCCAGTACCAAATTACCGAGCTGAGTTGGGTCGAAACGACCAGCAAAGCGCAGCGTATAACGGCGGCGACCTATATCGGCGTACCCACCCGATGCATCATTTGCTGAACCAATTAAATTGCTTACTCGTGTTAAATTAATGCCAAGTTCCGCTGCGCGATAAGCATCAAATTCGATTTGTAATTGCTCACGCGAGTTACCCGTTTGCAATTGAACGCGAGCAACCCCAGGAATACTCTCTAACCGAGGGCGAACGGTGTCATCGAAAAATGTTGCATATTCGCCGATCGGTTTTTCATTGCCGGGCAACGCTTGTATGAAAAAATAGGTCAGTGCTGGTGCACCACCATTAAAGCCACCGAGACTTATCACCGGTGGATTTACATCGCGTGGTAATGGCGGCACCCGATTCATACGGCTGATCACTTCGATCAGGGTTTTATCCATGTCGGTATCAAGCGTAAATGTAAGATTAATAAACGATGAACCTGAATTTGCAAAGGTGCGTAAACTGGTGAGCCCTGGTAGTCCTTGCAGTACGTCTTCTTGAGGTTCTAAGATTTCTGATTCCATTTCGGCTGGTGACGCCTGTCGCCAGCTAGTGAAAATAGTAATCTGAGGTCGTTCAATATCTGGAAAAAGTTGAATAGGTAGTTTAGTAAAGCTCACTACCCCTAACACCAAGCATAGGGTTACAAAAATTGCCACCCCCGCCGGATTTTTTAAAGCCCGAGTTGTAATGTTCATTGCGTTCCCTATTTTATTTTTTCGCAAACAACGTGCTTGACTATAGTTAGAAATTAGTCGCAAGAAAGTGGGAAATAGTTTAACCCTCAAAGAAATAAGACGGGCTGCAAAATAGGCTTTTTAGGTAAGTAAGTGTGTTTTTGGTCACACTTTGACACACCAAGTTGCTCAATTGTTAACCATAAGAAATTTAAATGTATCACATTAGGTAAACTAACAAATAATTGCGATAAAGCGCCCAGTTAGGCCCTTTATCATCAACATATTTCGCAACAAAATCAGTGAACAAATACGTTAAAGATATAACGCCATTCTTTTTCGTAGGATTTTAACTTTTCGATAAGTGTTGGGGTAATTTCAGTGCCTTGTGTTAATACCACTGCACCTTGTTTATTAAGTAAGTCTTGGCTCAAATGCATGCCCGGTTCCAACATATTGACACCTAGGCATAGATCAATATTGTGCTGATCGAGCGAAATTTCACTATTGAGCAGGTTTACATAGGCTTTTACGACCTCTGGGTCAAAATAAGTTTTACTTTCCTTTTTAAGAAAATCAATAGCTTGCTGCTGTGAAAGCTTTTGCTCACTAATTCGCCCAAGCACTAACTTATCAAACTCATTTACTACGGTTAGAATACGCGACGCAATCGGAATATTGGTGCCAATTAAATGATCTGGCACACCGCTGCCATCAAAGCGCTCGTACTGATGCTTTACCGCCATGCCAATCGCTTTTAAATGCGGTACCGTTTGTAATATTTCAGCGCCTTTCACTGCATGGGTTTGTTTTTCTACCAGTTCAGCCCGAGATAATTCATTTTCAATACTTTTTGCTAGCGTATCTGACAGCGAGACCTTACCAATCTCATGCATCAAGCCTGCAAGGTACACTTGCGTAACTTGGTTTTTCTCAAGTCCCATGGCTTCCGCTAGCGTACGACAATGACTGGCAACACGTTTTACGTGGCCTTCACCGCCTCCAGTTGTGTCTTCAATGATCAAGTTGATCATTTCAATAACATCATAAAACAAGCTACGTTGGCGATTGTTGGCTGATTTTAATTTATCGTTGAGTTTTGATAATGATTGCGTGCGCGCTTGCACTTTGCTTTCAAGATCTTGGTTTTGTTTGCGCAGTAATTCGTTTTTTAATTGCAGCTCTTTTTCCAAACGCATTACTGATTGCTTCAATTGAAACTGCTCAGACGCTTGTAACACCACATTTTTGAGCTCGTCGTTGCTCCATGGCTTACTCACGTAATTATTAATTTTACCTTGGTTTATCGCCATCGCAGTAGAATCGATATCTGAATAGCCGGTCAATAAGATGCGAGGGGTGTCGGGGCAAACGTCAAATGCCTTAGAAAGCAGCTCAGCGCCACTCATTTTGGGCATTTTCATATCTGAAATAATCACGCTATAGGTAGATTCAGATAACTGTTGTGCTGCAGCTTCCGGATCACTAAATGACTCAACCTCAAAGTCTTTTCTGAATAGCCTTTTCAGTGCATTAAGCACCTCCATTTCATCATCGACGATCATTAATTTTAACTTATCTGTCATAGTAATCCTCGAACGAAGCCAATACGCTATTTACTCTAAAAACATTGCCTTAACTAAAAAGTGACACTATTTTTTAAATAGATCAACCTGATTATGTGTAAAAAAGGAAGCGGTTATGAAAGGCGCGATATTTAATGCATTACAAGAATTTGTTGAGCAAGGGCACGGATACCAAGTTTGGGACGACGCACTTTGTAATAACACACTGCCCTCGCATGGTATTTACACATCCACAAAACAATATGATGACAGTGAGTTATTTGCCATAGTGGGTTATTTATCAGAGCAATTATCGGTACCGGTACCTGAATTAGTACGCGCATTTGGTACTTTCTTATTTTCACGCTTGATGCCGCAAGCGCCACAAGAAGCGCAAAATGCGCCGTCGTTACGCACATTTTTAATGATGGTAGACGAACTCATTCACGTTGAAGTTAAAAAGCTTTATAAAGACGCACAACTACCCGATTTTAGCTACGACGAACATATTGATGACAAACTAACTATGATTTATCAATCACCACGCAAATTATGCTTTTTATCGGAAGGATTAATTTTAGGCGCGGCACAACATTTTGGTGAAACCGTAAGCCTTTCTCAACCTGTATGTATGCATCAAGGTGGCGAACACTGCGAGATAGAAGTCGTTTTCAATGGAAAATAATGAAACACTTGCCAAATTGACAGCGCTAGAACGTATTTTAGCCCGTGAGCGCTTGGCACGAAAAGAAGCGGAAAAACAACTAGAAGACTACACCCGTGAGCTCTACCAGCAGGAAGAGGCGGTTAACCAAACGCAACAAGAAGTGGCAACCCAACAGGGACAGCTTGAATTTCTAACGGGCTTATTAGCAGAAACTTGGCGCCAACCTAGCTTAAATAAAATTGTCGCAAATTACCTTGAGCGCACTAATAACTTTATGACTAACGCCCATAATCTGTTTGTCGAAATACACGCGGATTTGTCATATCATCAATTTCAGTACTACTGCCAAAGCACAAAACAGCATGCTTCCTCGTTGCCCGACTCTTATAAACAAGTATTGCGTCAATTTAAGCGTGATGAACTGTATCAGCAAGTAAGCAGTGAGTCCGAATCACAAATTTTTGAAATCGAAAGCATTAGTAACAGCGCCAATGAACAGTTTAGTGATTGCGTTTTAGTGCCTTTGTACAGTTTAGATTTATCCTCGGGCAAAGGTGTGGGTATTGCCATCTTATTGTATGAATCACAAGACGATATCAATATCGTTAAGCTGCAAACACTTGAATCATCGCGCAGTATGTTATCAGTTGCGATTGAGCGTAAACGCGCAGAACAAGCGCTACAAGAGCGTCTTGTTGACCTTGAAACCAGTAATAAAATGTTGGAACAAACACAGCAACAACTTGTGCAACAAGAAAAATTGGCATCACTTGGTCAGCTAGCGGCGGGCGTAGCACACGAGATAAATAACCCTGTTGGCTTTGTATTAAGTAACCTAGATACAATGCGAGAGTACTTTTCTGATTTTGCTGAAATTATGGCGCCACTTAACGCAGACAACATATCTGAACAGGAAAAAGTTGTTGCGATGCAAGCTAAGTGGCAGTCATTAGATGGGGATTTTTTGTTTGATGACAGCAAAGAAATATTAACATCCTCAGTGCAGGGGCTTGAACGCGTTAAAGACATAGTGTCAGATCTCAGCACCTTCTCACGCATGGATAATGACGAACTTGATAGTATTGATCTAAATGTAGTGATTGAGAAATCATTGAACGTGGTCAGTAACGAGTTCAAATATCACCATGAAGTAGTAAAACACCTGCTACCTGAAGCGAATATTCTTGGCAATGCCGGTAAATTACAGCAAGTGTTTATTAACTTGTTTGTTAATGCAAAACACGCCATGCCAAATGGCGGTGCGCTGACCATTAGCTGTGAGAAAGACCGTAATAAAATTATTGTGCGGGTCAAAGATCAGGGACATGGGATTGAAAAAGACCATCTCGCCGATATCTTTACGCCATTTTTTACCACCAAAGCGCCCGGAGAAGGTACCGGTTTAGGCCTCGCTATCTCCTATGGTATTTTGCAGCAGCACAATGCCAAAGTGAAAGTACATAGTGAAGTTGGCGTGGGTACTGAATTTGAAATTGCGTTTTATGAATCAATTTGAGTCAATGTTTATAAAACACGCTAAATAATACGACTTATTTCACGCCAAACCACTTCGCATTTTGCAACGCAATTTTAATCAACAACCCTGATGCTGTTAACTTTCGCATAAATTTCAATATATTAAATTTGGTTTGTATCTTGCTGTAATGTTAGTGAGCAAACATTTGGAGAAACATTATGCGAAACGGTAACCAACCATTCTCAATTGACCAAAAGCTGCAAGCGATGAGACCTTATATTGACCTAGAGTTGTTTAATCACTCAATTGATTATCGCCGCAAAGTGATATTTAGCTTTAAAGAGCAAGAACGCGCTCTGCAACAACTGAAAGACGAATTTGCAGAGCCAAGCGTACGTGAAGATTATGATTGTGTTCTTGGGTACAACTAATGCTGGCAACTTGACTCGGTTGGATCCCCTCTTTTAAAACAACCAACCGAGCTTTTTTACTAACCTGAACTTTGGTTGAAAAGTTAACTAACACCTAAACATATGAGCTAATTAAATGATAACTGCTAGCTTGGAAGTTTTTCACAGTAACAAAGTAATTTTGTGCATCTATAACACCTATTGCAAACAAATTTAACGTTTTAATAAGTACAAGTAGCTGTCAAAAAGTAAATTATTATCCCAGACTCAGGGTAACTATGAAAACAAGGCTTTTATCTTCTCATCGAGCAATGCACTATTAAGTGGCTTGGTTAGCACATCTTGCATACCTGCATTTAAACATTTAGTTTTATCAGCAAGGCCTGCATTGGCGGTTAGTGCAATAATAGGCGGCGCTAATTCGCCAAGCTCAGTTCGAATTGTTCGCGCAGCAGTAACCCCATCCATTATGGGCATTACCATATCCATTAAAACTAAATCAAAGCGGGATTTTTTCACTGCCGCAACAGCACTTTCACCATTATCAGCAAGTACAACCAAATGATTTCGCTTTTCCAAAATCGCTTTAATTATAAACTGGTTTGCGGGGTTATCTTCTGCAACCAAAATGCGATAACTAGGAATGCTATTTTCAATTTTCGCGTCTTTCACATGTCTGTCAGCGATGACTAGTGGGATCAGTGGAATAGTGACAACAAACTCGGTGCCGACACCAATTTCGCTAGCGCATTCAATTTTGCCTTCCATTAATTCCAACAAACGCTTGGTAATGCTGAGCCCCAACCCAACACCTTGTTGCCTGCCTACCTGTTTATCATGCAATTGTGAAAATGGCTCAAATAGGGTTTGAATATGCGCTTCATCAATACCGACCCCTGTATCTTTCACTGTGATAAACAGTTCAGTATCACTGCGGTTTACCAACAAACTTACCTCGCCTTCTAAGGTAAACTTAAATGCATTACCGAGTAAGTTAAGCAAAACCTGCGACAAGCGCACACCATCAGTATTAATCTGCTCCGGCACGCCACCACCTAAAATAGCGTTAAAATGAATGCCTTTTTTAACTGCCTGAGTTTCAAATTGTTGGACTAAATTTTTAATCAGCTTATGCAAATTAACATTGCTATTCTCAAGGGCTAAGGTGCCTGATTCAATTTTGGCAAAATCTAAGGTATCGCTGATCACCCCTTGCAACAACTTGGCGCTATCTCGCATAAAATCGATTAATTCAAGCTGTTTTTCATTCGGCTGAGTATCTTCTAACAACTCTAAAATGCCTAAAATAGCATTCATTGGAGTACGAATTTCATGAGACATCACGGCTAAAAAGTGCGATTTTGCTTTATTGGCGCTCTCGGCTTTTTCTTTTGCAAGTTTTAGATCATATTCACGCTGTTTAGCAAAGCTAATGTCTTTTGCAATGCCTAAATACCCAGCAAAGCTGTTGTCTGCGTTAAACTTCGCTTTACCGCTAATTGACACCCAAACACGATGCCCCTGATTATCAATCGCTTCAAACTCGAATTCGTGAATTTCACTGTGCTGCCTTACAAGGTGTAAAAAATGCTCCCACTTTTTAAATTGCGTGCTTTCACTGTCGCTACGAATATTTAACGGGCTTTTGTGTAAAAAGTGTGAAAAATTGCTTGGTTTGGTTTGTTCTAAAAACGACAAATAGGTAAAGCACATGCTTTCATCAGTTTCCCAAAACCAGTCTGATGCGAGCTCTGCGTAGGCTTGAAAGCGCTGCTGACTTTGCGTTAACGCATAAGTGCGGTCTAACAACATTTGTGACATTTGATGCTGCTGATCAAGTTGTAAAAATGCTTGGCGAAACAAAGTATCGACTGCACTCAATGCATTTTCCATTTGCCCAATATCATCACCATCTTTAATAAACAGAACAAAAACACCTTTTCGTTCTGCAAAGTTATTAGCAACAAAAATAACGGTTTCGTGGCAGTGGCTAGGTAAAATCCAATCACTTGGGAGCTGGCAAATATTAACGGCGTAAACGTTACGCTCGAACGCCTTTTTAACAAAGGAGGGCTCAAGTAAGCACACACCACTTAATGGTTCATAGGTGCTGGTTAACGCACATAACTGGTTTGCGTCTTGGGTAAGTACCAAAATATCGCTAATTTCAGCAATTGGCTTTAAACCTAATTGCAGTTTCACTAATAATTCAGCTGCGTTTTTGCTGCTTAGTAGTTCGTTAACCACTCGCAGCATGTCGTTCGCATTTAGTCTTTCCATGACACCTCTTTAAAACAAATTAATTTGCTTAGTGTCTGTTGAGCTTCGCTGTTCTATTTTTGTTCTTTTTGAGCGTGCTTTTATCACGGCGCTCGATGTGTGGCCTAGCAATCTAAGCGAATATCGAGCAAAGCTAACGCGTCCTGCTCTCGCCCCTTACCTACATCCATGTAGGCAACAATGAGAAAAGTGCGCTCAAAAGAACCGTTCGGCAGCGCTTGATTGGGTTTTCTAATGTGTTATCGGCTGACTCACATAGAATAACTATACCACGCAGCCTCTGCCTTGTATAAAACTCAATCAAACTGCTGCAAAAACGAACTTGAAAGTTCAACAGACCCTTATGCTATTCAGTTTAGCGAAAGTACCTGCAAGCTGCATTGCAAAATGCAAATAAAGTCATATTTTCACCTATTTTTGACTGGTACATAACTTGTATCACTTTCTGTAGAGAATTTGGCGAGGGCGTATTATGAAAATTGTATGTATAGGTGGTGGTCATGGTCTTTCACAGGTGCTCGATGCGCTAAAAAATATGCCATGTGAACTCACAGCAATTGTAACTACAACTGACAACGGTGGAAGCACAGGACGACTGCGCCAAGACCCAAGCCAAATTGCCTTTGGTGATATTCGTCGCTGCGCTGAAACACTTGGCAACCCAGAAAATATGCTCACTATTCTGAGCGAACAACGTTTTGAACAAAACAACGACTTAAATGGTCACAGTTTTGGCAATATATTATTAAGCGCGCTAAGCCAAGTCACGCATAACACCAGCGACGCCATCAAGATTTTTTGTGCCATGCTGGGGGTAAAACACACTATTTTACCCATGGCTAATGGCCCTGTAGATTTAGTGGCGACAAGTGAAAGTGGCGAGCGTGTTTTTGGCGAGTGCCACATCGACGCGCTTTCAACCTTTCCTAAGCAATTAAGTTTGTCTAAAGCGGTTGTTGCCAACCAACAAGCGGTAGAGGCGATTCTTCACGCAGATTTAATTTTACTCGGCCCTGGTAGCTTATTAACAAGTGTTATGCCTCCGCTTTTACTGAGCGATATTCGTGACGCGTTAAGTCGCACTTCAGGCTGCCGAATTTTTATTGAAAATTTGGTACCTGAACACAGCGCTGTTGACTCAATTCCGGCAAATGAACAAGTAACGAAAGCCGTGGAAATTCTTGGTTATAAATTTTTTGATGTGTGTTTAACCCCAGACGCATTTGAAGCGATGGACTTAAGAGCAATCGAAAAAGAACAGCACAGTAGCACGCATAATAAGTCGCAGTTAAAACACATTATTGAGCAATTACTGCCCTATCAAGATGACACACAGCCGAACTACAGTATTAAAGTGCATTAGGAAATGGGTATTGCAGCCATGGTGGCACTGTGTATTTCGGGTAGTAATGCACGCTCAGCAAAAAAGGCAGTGTCGTTATTTTTGGCATGGGCCTCAAGGGTTTCTGCAAGGGCACCAAGTTGGTCTGCACCGTATGAACGAGCACAGCTTTTTAAACTGTGGCTAAAACGCACAGCGTCGTTATCGAGGGTTGTAACTGCCATAATCTGTTCGGTGAGTTTGGTTGCTTCACTTTTAAAAACAGCGAAAAGTTGGCCTAAAACATCTTTACCAACGTCGGCTTCAAGTTGTTTTACAGTTGTTTGATTAAACATAGCATTCCTTATTGGGGAGGTATTTATGCGAAATCTTGTGCTCTTCTTAGATTCTAGCCTATTTGGCGGCATTGAATCGCATATTGTTGAATTAGTGAAACTAATGCAGCGTAACAACGTACCTGTGTCAGTACTGTTTTACCAAGATCATCACAATATGCAACTCTATAAATTACTTGAAGCCTTAAATTGCGCTTACCAATGTTTAGATGGCAAACCACTTAGCTTGCATCATTATTTAAAACAGCACAGCAACACAGTGTTGCATACCCATGGTTACAAAGCGGGCATTATTGGTAGACTTACTTGCAAAGTAACCGGAAACTTATGTATTTCAACATATCATGCCGGTGAAAAAGGCGCAGGCCGAGTAAGGCTATACAATTGGCTTGATCATCTCACCAGTGGTTTTTCGCAAAATTTGGTTGTTGCTCAACATCTTAAAAACACGGTTAAAAATAGTGAATTTATTGCTAATTTTATCGTGCCAAACAACCCTAAACTTAAACAGCCCAATAGCGTATTGAATATTGCCTTTGTTGGCCGGCTATCATATGAAAAAGGGCCCGACCGTTTTGTCGCGCTGGCGCAGCATTTCACTCAGCAACCGCGTTTACAATTTCATATCTATGGTGACGGCGATATGGCGTCTGAGCTTAAACGTAATGCTCCAAAGAACATACAGTTTCACGGTCATCAAAGTGATAAGTCACTTTGGCAATCAATTGATGTATTAGTTATTTGTTCACGTGAAGAAGGGTTACCAATGGTGCTGTTAGAAGCCATGGACAATAAAATAGTGTGCATTGCTAATCGAGTAGGCGCCATCGACAGCGTAATTGCACATAATCAAACCGGGCTGTTAACCGATGACCAAACCCAAGTCGCACTGGTTAATCGCTTAAAAACATTATTGTTTATGTCGCAGCAAGAACGTAATTACTTAATTAAAAATGCCACCAGCAAATTGCACCGCTTTTACTCAGGTCGCGAGCAATTTACTCAACTCAGTAAATTGTATTTCAAACCGTAAAGGTCAACACGTTCTCGTTAACTAATAACACCTTGCTCTTCCATTTGATCCCAAGTTTTCATTTTTCGGTAGATGGTGGAAGGGCTAATATCTAAAAGCGCTGCAGCTTTTGGCACATTATCGTTGCACGAAGCTATCGCTTTTTCGATATAACGCTTTTCAACAATCCACAAAGGTTCAATATCGGAGCTGCGTAACAGGTTAGTGGTTTCGATACTCGCGGCAGTTGATTGCGGCGTCATATTTGCCATTGGCTGCGCAGCAACCATTGGCTCTGTTGACATATTACTTTGTGGAAATGGCGGAAACATGCGTTTTTCTATCCACGGCTGGCTATTCAGTACCACGGTGTTGCGGATCATATTTTCAAGCTGACGTACATTGCCAGGCCAACTGTAGGCCATTAAATGTTGTTTGGCATCATCACTTAGCCCCTCAAACGTTTGGCCTTCTTCTTTAGCTATACGTGAAAACAATGCCTCGGCTATTTGAATCACATCAGTACCACGCTGACGTAGCGGCGGTAGCTGAACGGGAATCACATAAAGTCGGTAATACAAGTCTTCGCGAAAACGCCCTGCTTGCACTTCTAGCCATGGGTCGCGATTAGTCGCGCAGACAAATCGTACATCAACCTGTTGTTGCTGCTCACTGCCAACCTTTTGAAAGCAGCCCGTTTGAATAAAACGCAGCAATTTACTTTGTAAATTGAGATCCATTTCACACAATTCATCAAGAAACAGGGTGCCACCGTCAGCCATGCCTGCGGCACCTTCACGAGAGTTTGTTGCGCCGGTAAACGCACCTTTTACATGACCAAAAATTTCACTTTCAATCAAATCTTTTGGAATCGCCGCACAGTTTATCGCGATAAATGGTTTTTTACTGCGTTCACTGCATTGATGAACCGCGCGCGCGCACAGCTCTTTACCGGTACCACTTTCACCTGTGATAAATACCGTCGCTTTACTGTTAGCGGCATTGCTGATGATTTGATAAACCGATTGCATTGGCGCTGAGCTGCCAATCAATTCACAAAATCGACCGTTTTCAAAACGTGATTGGTATTTTTCAACGGTTTCACTTAGCGAATTAAGCTTTAATGCGTTATTAACTGTGATGCGAAAACGCTCAGCATCAACAGGCTTTTCAATAAAATCGGCGGCGCCGTAGCGAATAGCATCAACCGCCATTTCTTTACTGGCATGGGCGGTTAGTACCACGACTTTTGGTCTATCGTTAACGGGAAGTTGCGCTAAAATGTCCATGCCACTCATATCGGGCAGCATAACATCCAGCATGATCAGGTCAGGTTTGTTGCTTGCTAAATAATCTAAGGCCTCTTGTCCTGTGTACGCGACATCGCTGTGCATACCAGTGGGAATAAGGTATGACTGGTACAACAGCGCTAACGATTCCGTATCTTCGACAATTAAGATCTTATTTGGCATAGGCAAACTCCTGATCACATTTAAGTATTTCCTTATTCTAATTAAGTACTAGTAGAGACGAATCGTCAATTTCTTTTGATAATCTTGGCAAACATTTATACCAAAGTTGACTTAAATCTGTGCCTATTGCGCTTATATTAGCAGTGTTAATCGCCTCAACTAGCTGCTGTAGCTCAAAGCAATTTTCATGATTTTCAAACAAACCATCGGTCGCCATTACCAATGAATGGCCGTGCTCGAGCTGATAACATTCGCTGTGATATTCATAGCCTCGATCGAGCCCAAGTAAGGGTTGGCTGTTGCCGATGTTTGTTACTGTTTGCTGCTGTGATAACACAATCGGTAGCGGATGCCCTGCGTTAATTAGCGAGATATTGCGCTCGGTAATTTCCAATGCGATAAACGTAACAAGGCTCTGCTGCATAAACTCTTGGTTAGGTAAGCTCTTTGCCAATCCGTTTACAAAATCAGCAAGTGAATCAAATGGGCAGTTAAGTAAACCCAGTATGTACCCTTTTAGTTGCAGCGCAACGCGGTTTGCACTTTCGCCATGACCCATAACATCGCCAAAGAACACGTAGCTGTGGAGATCTTTTTTTACCGATACTAAAACATCGCCGCCACTGCCCGCAGCAACATTGCCAAATGAAATTGCCGATAGCGCTCCGAGCTCAAATTGATCTTTGTGGGCTGCCAACTCGCCTTTTGAAATATTAACCGAACGTGAGACACAACGGCTTTTTACTCGCTCACAAACGATTTCTAACTGCTCTTTTTTTACAGGCTTAACTAAATAGTCATCAACACCACATAAATGGGCCTTTAGCATGGTCTCTCGACTACCATCGCCCGAAATCACCACAATACCAATATTGTTTAGATGACTTAGCTGTTTAATGTTAGAGATAAATTCATCGGCCAGCATGGCGTTTAAGTTCATATCAATTAATAGCAAATCAACATTGTGCGCCATCAAATATTGATACGCTTGATGCTCGTCCGTAAAAGCGTGACAGTCATAATCACGCTCTAAATAGGCGTTTACGAGCTGTAAGCTGGCGTGTTCATCATCAATAATTACGACACGGTTTTTCACTTTTTTAAGCGGTAAGGCAAAGCTAAAATGATTTTTACCGTGTTTTTCAAAATAACGAAAATCAGGAAAATAATGTTCGATTAACGCAAGCCCCATTCCCCCTTCGCGTAGTTCGCCATCTGCGAGGTCGGTATGTTGGCCTTTTGAAGTCGTTGGGTGAAAATAACTAGTTGGATCGATTAACTCAATTTTAATGCTGTTGAGCGTGCGCCCTATGACTAAGGTAACCGCTTCGTCCTCCCCTTCACTGTGGCGAATAAGATTAGTTAAATATTCAGTGACAACAAGGCCGGTGTTATCAATATCGTCGTTTTCAACATCCATAGTTGCAAGCAAGGTGAGTAAAATTTCACGCACTGAATGTAAGGTCGACCAAATTAAGTTAAAGCGCCTGTAAAACAATACATTCATTATTACACCCCTTGAAACAACCACTGCTGGCGATTAACGATATTGATCAGACGATGTTTCACTTTAGGTAATCGTCTAAAGCGGCGATTAATGCTGTCAATCAAACGCTCCCCAAGTGGTGGCATATACATTTGACTCACCACAATTTCAAAGCGCTTGCAGTGAGCCGATTTTAATTCACTAATTACCGCATCGAGTGTCTCTTGTGTTGTTTTACCAAGGGCAATATCTAACAGCAATAAATCGGTTACCGACATTAATAAATGAAGCGGAAAATTCGCGTGATTGCGTTTACAAATTGGCGACATATCAAACAAAATATAGTCGAACTCTTGTTTCAGCATCAGAACCGCCATATCAAACACGTCTTTTTCGCGCACGAGCGCTAAGTCTTGTAATTGCGTGATGCTTAAAAAGTAAAAGTCATCTATCGATTGCGCATTTAGCTGACAGCTAATATCACCAAATGACCATTTGGCTAATGCATTTGGCATACTAACAAGATCTTTCCCTGTTAGTGGGTTACAGGTGTTTAGATCAATCACCAAAACCCGTTCATTACGCCCGCTTAAACGTTTCGCCACACTGATTGTCAAAGACGTGGCACCTGAGTGACCATTCGGTGATGCAAATGCAATACAACGTGCTTTTTCACTGTTAATAGACTCAAAAATAAGCTCAAGCTCTTGATACTGTTTTGGAATAATTCTCATAAGCTCACCGCCAATGCAATTACTGTTAAAATGTCGACTAATGAGTTTTTAGCACGCTGAGTAAAATCTTGACCTTGATCTGGAATATAGACCGTATCGCCTGCGCGCAGCAGCGGAATATTCGCTGAATTAGGCTGTTTGATAAACTTCTCTAAATCGAAGCGGCGCGATTGCTCTTTGCAACAGCCATGGTTAATTACCACAATTTTACTGATTAAGGCATCGGAAGTCGGTCCGCCTGCCTCGGCTAATACGTCAAGCAATGACATTGAATCATCAAAGCTATAGCGACCTGGCTGTTTAATCGCGCCCATAATGCGCACTACTTGGTCTTTTGGTTGACGTAACCAGTCTTTGCTTTTTTCCGGTACGAAAATCGTATCGCCCGGTAATACGCGAGGGAATAAGGTTTCGTCGCCAGTTTCAAAGTATAGTGCTAAGTTAAGTTTACTCACGCGCGATTGCGTGCCGTTGCGATGTGTCACACGGATGTTGCGTAAGTCGGCATCGTCCGTAGGGCCATCTGCCGCAGAGATAATATCAAGAAAATGTAACGACTTATCAAATGCATAGCGACCCGGTGCGCCAACCTGCCCTAACACATAAATAGAACTTTTCGCATCTTGACGCACCCACTGCGACTTATTGTCTTTCGGGTCGTGTGGCAACTCTTCAACAATAATGGTATCACCAGCAATAATCGTTGGTAGTGGGTAGCTGTCACCGTCGCTATTTGCATATTCATCTAAACTAAAGCGCTGTAGCAGCTGGCCTTGGCGAATGATTTTAATATCGTTTACATTAGCACCTTTTGTTGGCCCCCCTGCATGGGCAAATAAATCGGTAAAGTCCATTTCGTTACTCCATTCGTAACGACCTGGATGATGGATTGCGCCCATAATTTTAACTGCACGAGTCGGCGCTACTTTTAGCCAGCTCTTTTCATTTAAATCGGTTTTCTCGGGAACAAAAATCACATCGCCAGGCGCAATATCAGGGATCGACATAGACTGATAACCTTCGCTATATGCTTGTAAGTCGAACAGAACATTATTACCTGCTGGGGTTAATATTTTGATTTGGCGGGTTTCAGCAAACCGTGTTGGACCGCCTGCATTTGCTAGGATATCCAAAAAGCCAATTTGATTGCTCGCCTCATAAGCACCCGGCTTTTGCACTTCGCCCATAATGTAGACGGTGCGCGCTGTGGTGTTAACATCATCTACCATAATCGGCACAAAAATCGTGGTGCCCGCGCCAATTTTTGGCAGCAAGCTAGTATCGCCTGAATCCAAGTACTGCTTCAAATCAAAGATAGTTGGCGTGTTGTTTTGAATAACGCGAATTTTAGTTACATCGGCGTAACGCGTTACGCCCTCAGCACGCATTAACGCATCAATAATATTCATATCTGGTTTATACGAAAAACTACCAGGGCTGTGCAGTTCTCCAAATAATGTTACTGCTTGGCCTTGGCCGTCGGCATCGCCTGCGCTTGAAAGTGTTTGCGCATCAAAGTCTATTTGCACATTACCTAAAAGCGGTGACACAGGTACAAACACTGTATCGCCTGAGCGTAATTTAGGTAATAAAGCGACATCACCGCTATCAAGATACGCTTTGTAATCGAACGTGGTGGTGGTGTCATCGCGGCGAATTTGCAGTTTATTAAGCTGGGCCCCTGGCTTAATGCCATCGGCTTTTGCAATCACCATTTGAATATTGCCATTAGCAGGAATACTTACTTGCGAAGGGTTATTTACATAGCCAAGCACAGTAACCAGTAAATCGCGTGAACGCACTTCTAAATAAAACTTACCGAGCGCTTTGTACACACCGGCAAGCTTAAGTTTAACTTCTGATTCAGCACGATTAGGCGTTTTACCTGCAAGTTTTACTTTGCCAATTTCAGGCAGTTCAACAAAGCCTTTATCGTCAACTTCAAAGGTACTCTCAAATTCAACTTCACCCGGTACATTAAAATAGATTTTATTACCTACTTCAATCACCGCATCGTCGTCATTGGCAGCAAGCGAAAAGCTTAAAAACCAACACAGTAGTATTAAATAAATAGTGAATTTCATGACGATCACTCCTTATCTTCCAAAGCGCTTGTCCATTCGGTCAAAGGCTTTACCTTAGTAAGTTCTGCGGCTTTTGCCGAGGTTGCAAGAATATAGGCATTTACACGACGATCTGAGTGCTGCTTTTGCACTGATTCACCTTCGTTACTAAATGGCACTTGTGCACCTTGCGCTAACGTATTGATCTGTTCGGGGTTCACACCATAAAGGGTTAACCAGCTTTTTACGCTTTCAGCACGTTTGTATGCCAGTTCAAAATTACTTACTTTGCTGCCTTTAATATCGGTGTGCCCCACCAATAACACTTGTGTTGCAGGTAACATTTTCAATAATTCAGCACTTTGCGTTAATCGCACACGGTATTTTGGGGTCACTTCAAAACTATCAAAAGCAAACTGATTATCGCTATTAAGCAAATTTTCCAATTTCGTTAATAGTTTTTGGTCATCATTTTTGCTTTCAGCAATACAGTACGTATTACTGATTACACGCTCAAAGTGATTCTCTAGCTGTTGTAACTGATGATAAAAGGTACGCATATCAAGTTGCGCTTGCGAGTACATATCCGCAGCTATTGTGCGGTTAATTCGCGTCAACATTAACTCGGCTTGATAGAGCTGCCCGGGCATACAGTGCTTGATACCTCGACTTTTTAGCCAGTCGAGCTTTAAAGAAAGGTGCTCGAATTCATTCATCACTTGAAATGGCAACGCACTTTCGAAGCCATCAATATTTTGTGGTGCATCAGGATGGTAAAGTTCTGCCCAACCACCTCGACCTTCTTCAGGCCATGTAGTACATCCAGAACAAATACCAACAACACAGGCAATAGGCAGTAACTTATCCATAATGGCATTCCTTATTTAAGCAGCAGCTGAGCTAATAAATGGAATGGTGGCGTCAACACGTAACAGCTTCATTAGCTTTTCCGGTTGACCTGACACATCAAGCAGCGACATTGAAATGCCACGCTGTTCAATGCGTTTGAACAAAAACACCATGGCACCAATACCTGACGAATCGATAAATTCGGTATTGCCAAAATCAAGCACCACCGAATCATGCTGTGTCGCAGCAAAACACTCAAAATGCTCGCGATATTTATCTACATTTAAGCCCGAAAAATCATGCGGAAGCTCAACCGTTAAGGTGTTGTTTTGCTCTTTAGTGGGAAGTAAGTTGTTCATAATCATATCCTCTTTTGAGACTATGACTAATAACAACCAAATAGAGTGCCAAAATTTATTTACTTAAATTTCAGTAGGTTAAACTTTAAAAAATGTTTTAAATAGCAAAATGCAACAAGCTAGACGCAGCTCGTTGCATTTTGCAATGCTATTGTCCTTTACCAAGTACCACTACCTTAATGGTTTTAAATAAGATGTCACATTCCATTTTAAGCCAGGTTGAAAACCGCGACATTGATAAAACGTACGAATAATCCCACGCAATTTTGTTGCGTACATCTTCTACACTTTCATCATAGCCATTCATCACTTGAGCAAGCCCCGAAATACCAGGTTTAATGCCATAGGTACGCTGAATAAAATACGGAATTTCACGCTCTAATTTAGTGTAAAAGCTCGGACGTTCTGGGCGCGGGCCAATCAGCGACATATCACCTTTTAGTACATTCCAAAACTGTGGTAATTCATCAATGCGAGTTTTTCTTAAAAAGCGACCAACACGGGTAATACGAGGATCGTTACCCTGTGCCCACACGGCGCCGGTTGCTTTTTCTGCGTCAAAACGCATGCTGCGCAGCTTGTAAACATAAATTAAATCGGTTCTATCTTCGTTAATACGCCCGACACGTAATTGCTTATAAATTACGCCTCCTTTTGAATCGAGTTTAATCGCAATACCAGCAAGCATTATGATTGGCGAGAATAAGGTTAAACCAACCACTGCGCCGATAATATCAATACTGCGTTTACAAAACGTAATCATTGAAACTCCAGGTTTAGATGACGACACTCTGCGCCAAGCTGTTTTGTATCGAGAAAGTGATACAATGCCAATCAAGCCCGCTAAGTAACTGGTTATTACATAGTTAACGGAATCAATTAATGGTAAGGCTGTACGCCATTTAAACATCGCTTTTATCACCCCAATTAGGTTAATAAACAGCATGCTGCCAAGCAGCAGTTGCGCCGCGATATCACCTAAAACAGCTAACATAGTTAATGCGGCAAATGCGCTAAACAGCATTACGGGCATGACTCCACGCAGTACTTTATTAGAAAAAAAGCTGAACGTTTGCGCCAAACTAAACTGGTTTACGCGCTTGAATATGGTGTTTAATTGCTGCCAATTTCCTGCACCGATGCGAATACGACGGCTGAAATCTTGTGTTTGATTGTCTTGTTCGCATTCGATTATGGCAATCTGATCGTTAAAACTGGCGCACTGCTTTTTGCCAAGCGCTGACACCAACTGCACAAAGTCATCGTTAATAGTTTTTGATAAAAGTGGTTTAACCTTGTCTGCGCGCATGGCGAACATGGCTCCAGCAAACCCATTTACTGCACCAAGTTGCCCTTCAAGTCGACGTACGGCGTTTTGATATTGCCAGTACTTATCTAAACAGCCATGCGCTGAACTCTTAGGTAAATAATTACCTGAAACCGCAACAACGTCTTTATTAACCATCGATTTAGCCACTTGCTCAAGGCAGTTAACACTCATCAATGCGCTTACATCAGTGAAAACAATAATGTCGTACTCATCGCGATAGCGTTTTATTAGGGTATTGAGCGCATTCACTTTACCCGCGTTCACGGCAATTTCATCGTATGTACAATAAATAAATTGCTCGTGTAAATGCGCGCTAACACGTTTTACAACATCAGCAGTTGCATCAGTGCAGCCATCGCCAACAATATGAATGCCCATTTTATCATTTGGATAAAGCTGCGAAGCCAAATTATGCAGTTTTTCTTCGATGTAATCGGCCTCATTGTAGGCCGCGATAAAAACCCCAATCGACGGCGTTTCACGATGGCTAAGCGGCGTGTAGTCAATCACCTGTTGCGGCGCTTTTGCCGCAAACATCTCCAGCAACTTTGGATAAATAAAATGATGATACACAAATAAAACAGCAACAAATATTATGATAAACCAAAGCATAATGAACTCCTTATACCATCGCGTGTTGATAGATTTTGTTATAACGATTTGCCATCACTTTTAGTGTTGCTTGTGATAACGCATATTGACGAATACGAGTGCCATAATTCAGTGAAAGTGCTTTTAATAAATTTGGCGCAAGTAATTGTTCTTGATTTATAGGTAATATAAACCCATGTGGTGTATTCACAACCTCGCTAATCCCCCCCACATCACTGGCAACGACGGGGCGATTACAAGCCATCGCCTCTAAAATCGATAGTGGCAACCCTTCTCGCTCTGAATACAAGCAAAACACATCAATGGCCGAGTAAAAGCTTGGCATATCTGATACACACCCAAGCCAGTAAACCCTATCTGCAACACCTAGTTGTTCCGCATACGCTTTCATTTTCTCAAGTTGACTGCCGCTACCGGCAAACACCATATGTACCTTATAAGGTAGCGTTGTAAGCGTTCGAAGCATGGACTTATGACCTTTGCCCTCTTCAACACGGGCGGCACAGCCAATTAGCGTGTAATTATGTGGCAGCCCTAATTTGTTACGAGCGCTGTAACGAGAGATTGGCGTAAAGTAGTCTGTATCAATACCATTGTGCACCACATGATCTGGTCTAATTTTGGCCTTTTTTTGAGCAAGCTCTGCGACCGCTTTCGCATCTGCCACTATGGTAATTGGGGTGCATTTACCAATCGCTTTAGTGAACATGCGGTGTTTAAAGTCTGTTAAATACCACGCATCATGCAGGGTATGAATATGCTGTATTTTGGGTCTTAGCATTTTGGCTAAACTGGCGTACAACATGGGGCCAATATGGTGGCTGTGAATTACGTTAATATCAAACTTATCAATAAGAGCTACGAGCTTTTTAACTGTTTGCCAACTCACGCCCGGCGCTTTATTTAAACAGTAAAAGTTGTTTAATTCTTCGAGTTGAGGCCATGCTTTAATGGCCCCTTTTTTAGTGCCTTCCATCGCTACTAAAAACATTTTTGAATTTGTTATTTCACTACAGCACAGGCCAAATGCCATTTTTTCAAGCCCGCCCACCTGTGGGTGCTGAATCAGTTGAATAATGTTATTCATAATGCCTCCAATTAGTCGATTCGATGTACAGTGACATCATTCACAATGGGTAATTTGGTTAATACGCGTTGCCCTGCAATCGTTTCTATCGTTGCTTCATCGCGTACACGTAAATCGGTGATCATGGCAACAAATGTGAGTGCCGCAGCGCTAAATAGACCAAGTACAATGCCCAGAATGATGCTTACCACCAACGACTGATTAATCGGTGATGTTGGGCTGTATGCGCGTTCAATGGTTTTTACTTTATCAGGGCCCTCATAGCGTACTAATTGCCCTGTCACTTTTGACATTTCATAACGCTCAAGCATTTCGGAATACAAGGTTTGTTTCACTTGATAATCCCGTTGCAGTTGGCGCAGTGCTTTATCAATTTCGCTTGAACTTGAAAGACGTGTTGACACAACCGATAGCTGTTCGCTTAGCATCTCAATTTCATTCTTTAACTGTGCGACATTATTTTCAGCTTCTTCTAAGGTAATAAGCTGCGCAACCAGTAATGCGCTGTCTTTGGCATTAGCACCTAACGGTAAACTATTGGCGATTTGCCACAGTGAATCTAAATCAGCCTCTTCAAATGGCTTTGCTTGACTCTCTATTTCTTGCTTGCGAATTTGTAAGGTTTCGAGTTCGCGTAATTTAGCCTGAACCTTGCTATGCTGGTCTGTGTAACGGGTACGCAATAGCGCAATATCCGCCTCAATGCGCATAATGCTATCAACTAAGCGGCCTTTTACAGGATTCGCTTTGGCAAGTTGTTTTTTGAGCGTAGCTAGGCGTGCTTTTGCACCGCTTAAGTCGACTAGTTTTTGCTGTTTTTCTTGCTCTAAACGCGCTAGGGTATCTTGGTTCACATTTAATAATTCAGGCAGCGATTCACGGTTATCACGCTTAAACTTTGCTAATTTATCTTCAGCAAGTTCAAGTTGTAGTCGCAACTCTTCAAGTTGGTTTTTCAAAAATGTTTCTGACGTATCAAGGGACGCTTTAGTTGGCGCTAACAAACGCTCAATAAATTTCTCAACCAGTGCTTCAAGTACTGGCTTCATTTGTTGGCGCTTGTTCCATTTAAAGTGAATGCGCACTAACTCATCACCCACCAGTGAAATTGAAATGGCACTGGCTAGTTTTTGCTGCATTTTTTCAACTTCAAGTTGATTGGTTAAGTCATCCACTAAACCAACCTCTTTTACTACTTCAGTTAAATTTTTACGACTCAGCACCAAAGTACGTAGCGCATCCATACGGGCCGACAATTCAAATGAAAACTCAAGCTCATCTAAGAAAGGATTAAGCAACGCAGACTCTTCAATCAAAATAGTTGCGTGATTGGTGTATTGCTTTTCACTGCTAAGTGAAATTGCAATCACTGCAATCGGTACAATGATCATCGGTAACGCAATAAGCTGCCAGCGCTCATACATGGTGTATAAGGCTAGGTAGATAAGCTTTTTAATTTGCGCAATCGTAAAAACCATTTCTAATCCTAATTCGCAAATTGCAACGCAATTTAGCGATTTGCTATATCAAAATGTGAAAAACACCGTTTTTTCACCCCTTTGATATAACTATCGCAAGTTCAGCGCCAACTATTAGCAAACATAAAAAAAGCGCCATATTGGCGCTAAAATCGAGGGAGTAAATTGAATGTTTAGTTAATTAACCAGCTTTGCTGTGATTGGCTTTCATCAAACTGCCATTCATAGTTAAGCGGTGCCATGCTCGTATCGTAAAACCAAATTTGCGCTTTTAGCTTCTGATCCTGATGGGGTACTACAAACGAAAGATCCAGCCCTTCGCTATCAAGTGGTGCTCTTACAAAGCAGGTATCGGCATTAATTAACAACGCATCTGCTTGGCAAATATTTATAAACGCTCTTTCATTTACTAAGTTTGCTGCAACATTAAGCGCTACATTTACATCTGTTTTAAAGTCAAACTCTGGCGCCACATTGAGTGCTGCAGTTCCCTGAGCTTCGTTATCATCTGAATTAACTGTCGCTGCTGGCGGCGTCACAGGTGTACTATCACCACCTCCACCACCACATCCAGTTAAAATAAAAGCAATTGATAACACTAATAACTGTTTCATATCATTCTCCTAATTCTGAACCGAGTGTTGACCAACTGCTGAACGAAACCAATTTGTATTGGCACTGCCCGCACTTTCTGCAAACCCGCCAAATTCGGGATATGCCAGTAACATATCAGTGCTTTCTTTAGGGTGGTTCCAGCTGGTACCAATAATTAATGCCCAAGGCAAGCCATTAGCAGTTTGAAAATTGCCATAGGTGCTCGACATATCATCGCCTTGGTCAAAGTAACCGGTGTTAAAGGCTTCTGTTGGTGTGTGGTTTTTGAGATGTACTTCCCATGCCCGTGCATTATTACTATCAACGAACGGCCCATGGTCAAAACCATTTACGGCAAAGATAAAGGGGCTAACTCCACTTATCAATGACGCACTGTCAGTGACAGTATTTTTAAACGGTAAGGTAACGCTAAATGGAATAGGTTGTTGATTCAAACAACCCGATTCCGTTCTAAAGTACTTACATCCAGATTGCGTATTTGCAATCACTTTGGTGTCATCAAGCGCTATTAATATCGCCTCATTGCGTCCTGCTTCTAATGGATTTTTGGCAATTTGCTGGCCATTAATTGTTAAACGAACAAGCGGTTCATCTATTTGATTTCGCAAAATATTCGCAAAGCGAAATGCAAACCCATTATGATAGCTTGCTCCAACCGCAAGTAACTCTCCATCAATTTTTAAACGCACCACTTGGTTGCCTATCTGGCTTTTGAAAATACGGTATTTCACCACTACGTCATTAAAGTCATAGTCACCTTGTTGCGGCCATAAATCTTCAAATGCAGCTGTTTGCCACGCAGTTGCTGTTTCGACAACACCACTGGCGACGATTGACACACTTATATCTTCGACTTCCCCACTATCAACACCACCTAAAGGAGAGATTGATGGAGTATTTGATACTCTAAAACGTGCCCAAGTTGTTCCTTCTCTCGCATCTATAGGCACTTCGATTAAGATACGATTTTCACCCACGGTGCCTAGGTGCTCTGTAATGATTTGTTCAGATTCATCAAATTGGCCATTGCCGTTCCAGTCAACCCAAGCATTTACATAGCCAGGCGCTGAAAGGCGATAAGAAACTAAGGTATCTAAGCCGGTTTCAAGTCCTGTTACAAAATTAACACCGTCATCGTCATCAACTTGATTAGGTGTGTGCTCGGCACTTACGCCATTACCAAAGTACAGATTCCCTTTTCCATGGCGTGCGCCATTAGCGCTTATTGACGTTGCATACGTATCGGGCGCATCACCATAATCAAGGGTTGGTGCTTCGCTTTCGTCAATTATTGGCGCAGTAGCACAACGGGCACCATCGTTATTGCCTGAGCTTGGTCCGTATGCAAATAAGGTTGTTGAAGTTGGGTCGTTAATATCAATACGAAAGATGTGTCCATCGCTATTGCGACTAATATATAAGTAACCTTCAACATCAAAGTAAACAGCACCGAATGTGCCTGTCACGCCAGTGAAACCAAGATTAAAATTACTGCCCGTAGTCACATCAATGGCAATCAAGTTACCTCGGTTATCAACACTGTAGGCGAGATTTTCATCAGGATGAAACGCTAGGTCAAAAATATTCAGATTAAGGCTACTACCGTCAATAACCTTTGACGCAACAAGATAATCACTGTCGTTTTCATCGAGTACAATTCGATATAAACCATAATCTGATCCTTTTCGATAAACGTAATACGCGTTTTGTTGCACAGACACATCACCTACGTAAAAGTTAGTGTTTGGTAAACCCGACGCGTTCAGCGGCTCTAACGCATAGTCCTTACCAATGCGACCAATATTGCCTCGGCTATAATCCCAGCCATATAAATATCTGTCGTGAACACTAAAGCCAAAACCATTTACTTTTTGATTTGTGCCTACATTATCTGCAAATCTGTTGTACGAGCCTGATACTAGGTTTACACCAAAAATAGTTGCTGTAGTGCCTTGAACTAAAAATGCTTTTGACGGACAGGTATCAAACGGTGCCGCGCTACTTCCTGCGGCAATAAATAATAAACTAACAATTGAGCTTTTCATTTATGTCTCCAAACTTTTAACCTATTGAACGTTGAGCTGCAATTTAGAAACCAGAATTAATAAATTGATTTATATAGAAAAAACAAATGGGAAAACAAAAAGCGTTGCAATATGCAACGCTTTACTCAATTTGCTCCAGCACAAATGCAGCTTTTTGTTGCCAACTGTGTCTTACGACGTGCTGCTGTGACGGTGTGCGCCAATCGAGAAAGGGGTTTTTAGATATCACCATCGCGTGATCAACTCGGGCAATAAACCCAGCGTGATCTTTCGCAATGAGCACCATGTCTTTGTAGCGTTCAACCGCGGGAAAAAGGGTTGACACAACAGGTTTACCAGCGGCTAAATATTCTTTTAATTTTAGTGGGTTACACGCTTTAATTTGACCATTATCTAAAAACGGTAACAGCGATACTTGCCAATGCTGAGAAAAGCTCGCTAATTGATGGTGAGCGATTTGCGAAATATAAGTTACATTCGGTAAAGCAACGAGCGCGCTAATATCAATGTCAGCCTTTCCAATCAGTACCAAATGATAACTTGGCCTCGCTTTGGCAAGCTCTATTAACAAATCGACATCTAACCACTTTGAGATTGAGCCATAAAAACCAATTACATTACTCAAGTTATGAAGTTGTGAATGTGGCTTTTTGATATCACTAAATAAATCATAATCAACGCCGTGTTCGAGCATTTGCGTTTTATGTTTGGGCATTTTATCGAGCAGCACTTTACTCACCACATAAATATTATGAGCCATGTGAATAAGGCGCTCTTCGCTTGCTTTTACCAAGTCATAATCGACTCCTGCCAAGCTGGAAAAATCATCTCCACAATAATAAATTAAGCGGTCTTGTGGGCGCAGTTGAATCATATTGATGGCGGTTGGCACACTGACCCAATAGATAATCGGTTCATGGGACGACAAGTCGAGAGCTTTGGTAACTTGACGCTTATTAAAACGCGTCGCCCACTTGTTATCATGCCAAGGCAAAATTAGGGGATTACGCGCTTCAACTGGTAGTTTGTCGCTCGGTGCTTTAACGTTTCCAGCCATCATCAATTTAACCTTACCCAACACACGCTTAATATCGGTAAAATTAATTTTAGGTTTGCGCATGCCTACAGAGTTAAACCAAGTTACATCGTATCGCTCGGCAATCACTTTAAAAATATGCTGGGTACTGCTTGGATGACGCCCCCAGTCTTCTGCAAATACGACAAATTTCATAACTTGCTCCTTAATCTACACGCTTAATCACTTTGGCCGGATTGCCTGCAACAAGTGTAAAGTCGGCCACATCTTTGGTGACAACTGCATTTGCAGCAACTATCGCTCCTTTGCCAACAGTAACGCCTGCCAAAACCGTTGCACCTGTGCCTATCCAAGCACCTTGTTTAATAATGATATCGCCCGCTTGTTCTGGTAAATCGGGTTCACCTTTGGCGCGCTCGGCGCAATTTAACGGGTGACCAGGAAAGCCTGCTAAAAATACTTTTCCAGCTAAACGCACATCATCTTGTAACTCAATTTTTGTGCCGACAGAAAATGCATTTTGCCAGCCCACGTCCACGTTATTGCCAATAATTAGCTTTGCTATGCTACCTGAGTGATAGCGGCCACAAAAGGTTGCAATGCCCGACATTCTGACATCGTCACCTAAGCTAATTGCAAGTGCACCAATAACTTGTGGCATACCGCACTGTAAGGTTAAGCGCTTTTTACTGCCGCTTACTTGGCTTTTAAACATGGGCGTAAAATAAATAAATTGCAGTGTATTGTGCCAAATCGTTTTGCTACTTCGATGAAGTGCAAACAATATTTTGTAAAGCACAGGCACAACCGGCATTTCAATATGCTTAATTGCATAAAAACTACCGCGACAAAATTTGCCAAAGCCTGAATCACTGCTTTTCACCCAATTTTTAACATCAGCTATCATGACGATTCTCCTGCGTATCTTTACTTAACGTTTGCAGCATTTGTTCCAAAGCAATACTGAGCGATAAAATAATGTAGATAGGCCAGGTAAACGCCTGAGTTAAAAAGGTACCAGACACCACAAAGCCAATTAATCCCGCCTTTAGCGCTTGTACGTTGACAAGCAAATTAGCTTGATGACAAAACTTCACTTTGGAGCCACTGCGCTTCAATGTGCGATAAATCGTTGCGATTAGCGTTGCAAAAAGCGAAATTCCAACAAACCCGGTTTCACCAAGCACTTGGAACCAAGTACTGTGCACCGCGTGATTTTTGCCATCCCAGTGCGGGCTGTAAAAGAAGTAGTTAACGTAAAAGTTGTTTACCCCTACGCCAGTGAATGGGTTTGATAGCGCCATGTTGATTGCCGCCTGCCACGCATAGATTCGTCCCATTGCTGATTCATCAATACCGCTTTCTGCTGCACCGCCACTTTGTCTGTCGCTGATCCCCGCTGCCACCAAGAGCACCGCTAAACCAAACCCTAAAATAGACACTAATACCACAGGGTTTTTGATGGTGCGCGCCAAAAAGTACGCAACAATTGCCATTACGCCTAATAATCCGCCACGGCTTTGTGTTGCAATAATGCCGTACACCACCAAACACAGTGTGATAAATGCAAATACACGGTAAATCATTTTGCTTTCTTTGTTAAAAAGCTCGGCACACAAAAACGAGACCGGAAACAATAGCACCAAGGAAAGATCGTTTGGGTCGCCAATTTGCGATTGTAAATGACGCGAAATCGTGACCCGTGTACCTTCCACTAACCCAATACCATTCAGCTTGTTAGAGACTGCAACACAAGCAATTAACGCCCCACTCACCATAATACCAAACCTGGCAATGCCAAACGCTTTTGGCGTATTGATCCACCAGCTAATAACAAACACCATAATCAATACTTTGGTTAGGGTTGAACTCCAATACTCAATCGCCATACCACGATTTGTCGCCATCATTACGCATAAGGTTAACCAAGCAAAAAAGAACATAAACGCACTGTGTGCTGGGTGCCAAAACGGTGTGAGCTTTTTACTTAAAAACAAATGCCACGCAATGCCGAACAGTGACGCCAAAGCCAATAATTTTGGAATCTTGAGCGGCATTAATACGGGGAATGCTTCGTGAATACGGAAATAACTAAAAAGAATAAATAAAATGACAAAAATAACGCTAAATCGCACAGTAAAATACAGCGCAAACGGCAGCATCAATAGAGCAAAAGGCGCAGCAGGCCCCGCAACTTTGAACAGCCCGATAATGGTGACACTGATTAAAACACCGAGCAGCGCAAGTTTAATCGGCGATTTTGATAAATGCTGTTGGCTAAGAGTATCCATACTTGCCTCCCAATTTATTGGGCTTTATCGCGCTGCACTTTATTGCATATTTAAATGACAGCAGTAATGCGACGATTAGCAAGATTACATTAAGCCAAATTGCATCGCCTACGATACCGATTTGCACGACCAATAAGCCAAAACCAAGTAACACTGTACCGAGATGATATTTGAGCGGCGCCATACGCTGGCTAATAATATAGAACGCTAAAAATCGCAGTGTATGCCCAACAAAAAGCCCAGTAAACACACCGGAAATGCCTTGGCTAGGGGTCAAAAACGCAATAATTAATATAGCTACCGTGGCACATATGCCGTTTATTAGAGGTACATATTGCGCGTTTTTATCTAGATAACAGCCTAAGTTCAGTAACTCTGCATAACTTTTAATAACCAATAAAATGCACAGCAACCCAATGTATTGGCTGCTGTTATGATAGCTTTGCGGTAACAACCAACTAATAAGGTAAGGGGCGAATATCATCATTGCTAATGCCAGCATAGTGATGATAAAGCACCCTGTAACAGCCCCACTCGCTGCTAATTCTGTGTTTTCAAAGTAACGTTTGAAACGGATTGGGAACCACCATAAGCGAAATGGCTCAAACGCTAACGACAATGCCAATGAAAATTGCGTTGCAATAAAATAATATGCCAGCTGCGATGATCCTAAATAGCTCGCGATAAACCAATTTTCAGCGCCACCTAGCCCGTATAAACAAAGCGCTGACAACGCAATAAAGCCACCATAGCGAATATGTTCGCCTGTTAATGGTTCCCGCTTCATCAATAACAGCGCACGGTGGTAAATCACTAAAGCGAAGGTAATAACAAAACTGGTGACACAACCACTTATTAATACACCTAAAATACCGTAATCATTTAACAATAAGGTGTAAGTAAGCAGAGCTTGCACGACGCCTTGGGCAAGGGCAACATACATGTAGGGTTTTGATTGTTGCAATACGCGATAGCGCGTTAAGTAAATGGCCTGCAATGTAGTGAGCGCCAAATTAAACATCAACAGGCAAAAGTACGACTTTTCAATTGGCAACGGCATTAAAGCCAACCAGATATCCGCGCCAATGATTGCACAGAGCAAAAACACACAACTCACCAAAAATGTAAACTTAACACTACTGGCAATGAATGAGTCGAGTATGTTGCTTGGCAGCTTTACCGCAAAGCGAAAAATCACTTCAGCCATGCCAAAACCCAAGAAAATACTCAACATGGCGCCAATGCTCACGAGAAAATTAAGCATGCCGTAACTTTCTGGCGCCAAAAAGCGCGTCACTATCGGCAACATCAGTAGGCTGATCCCTTTTAGCCCAGCAATGGCGATACCGTAATGGACAAACGCAGCATTAACTTTCATACGCCACCTGCTCAATTAAGCGCGATAACTTAACACCTTGTTTTATTGCATTAAAATGCCTGTTAACACGGTCTCGTGCAGCATTGCGCATTTTTATACGCTCGTTTTCAGGCAGTTGGCAAAAGGTTAAAATGGCTTGTTTTAACGCATCGCTATCTCTACTTGGTACAGTGTAGCCACAGCTACCATCGACAATTTCAGTACACCCCATGATATTGGTTGTAATTGTAGGTAACCCCATAGCCATAGCTTCTTTGAGCACGACCGGGCCGGTATCTTTATCGCCGTTATCAGCAATACAAAAAGGCGCAATAAACGCATCATATTGCTTTGAAAGCGCAATAATTTCGCTTGATGTACGCTGTCCTAAAAAGCGCACCCAATTGTTAACATGCAATTGATTGACCAAACCAACTAACTCCGCCAGCTTGGGCCCGCTGCCAATAATATCAAGTTGTGGTCGTTTCGAAGATGGAATCTCAGAAAGCGCATTGAGTGCAAACTCAATGCCTTTTTTATCAACCAAGCGGCCAACAAATAGCAGTTTTACCCTACTGTTGTTTGGGTTGTCATAATGCTGAAACTTGTTAACGTCTACACCGCAATGCAACAAATGCACAGAATGGGTTTTAATATTTTGCAGCAGGTTGTACATATCTTGACAAACCGCCACATTAAAATCGCAAAACGCCAGCTTAGCGTTCAAGTCGTTCGCGTTTACATATACATCATGTCCATGTCCGACACTCGACACACTAATTCCTGCATACTTAGCAGCAACAATGCCGTACGCCAAACTACTGTGCATAAAATGGCAATGAATATGTGAGATTTGCTGTTTTTTAATCAGGTAATTAATCTGAAGACCGAAATAAAGCAGTGATAAATTGCGTATCGCGTGCTGACTAGATGCGGCTTTGTACGCATTCGACACCCCTTTAATACTGGTGCAACATAACCCTTTAAGTGTGGTCGTAATGCGCTCGCGCTTTAATTCGAAGACATCAAAATCAAAGTCACTCTCATGGTCTAAATGCTCCATCGTGATCACGCTAACTTTGTGACCTGCAGCACGCAATGCCTCGATTTCGGTGACCACAAAGGTTTCGGACGCGACCGGAAACTGTGGGACATAAATAGCAATATGTTTCATAACGCTCTCCTCACATTTATGTAAAGAGCACATCGCAATCTTTATGCCGATAAAAATACCATGTTAACCCCACTAAATTGCCGATTTGCAACCAACCATTCGCATTTTGCAAAGCAATTTTGCTTTTTGCGTGCATTTTGACCTTGTTTAGCGCGGCACACACATTGCGTAAGTACTCCATACTATGGAGGATTTGTTATGTGTAAAGAAGTGTCGATTATCATGCCTAACTACAACTGTTTAGAGTATTTACCAAAAGCCATAGACAGTGTGTTACAGCAACAAGATGTACGATTTGAACTGATTGTAGTAGATGACGGTTCGACTGATGGTTCGCTTGAATGGTTAAAAGCAGCTGAGCAAAAATACAATCAGTTACGCGTTTTAACCCAGCCTAATCAGGGTGTTATCGCTGCACGTAATCGGGCAATTAAAAAAGCGAATGGTCAGTTTATCGCGTTTTTAGACGCAGATGATTACTGGTACCCCAACAAGCTGCGCAAGCAAGTAGACTATATGTTAGCGAACCCCAACTGCGGGCTAACTTTCACCAACTATCAGCACGTTGAGACTCAATACCAAGAAATCATTGATTGTTACTCATATTGGCCTGAATTTGCAGCCCATCGTACTCAAAACAATGGTGATTATCAGCCTTTGCACGATGCCATTGGATTGCTGTTAATTGCCAACGTAATTGGCACATCATGTGTCATGGTTAATAAAGACATTATCGAACGTGCAGGGGGGTTTGACCCGAGTCTTCGTAGCGCCAGTGATTGGGACTGTTGGCTTCGTATCGCGCTGATTAGTGAGATTGGATTTAGCGAAGACATCACGATGGATTACCTAATGCGACCCAACTCAATCACCGCCAATAAGCAAAATCGCATTGATGCGATGGCCGAAATCACCGAACGCATCTGTACATTAGGAAATGTAAGCCAAACCGTTCGCCGTAAAGCCAATGCCCGCTTACTGGAGTCTTACGGTGAAATGCATCGAGAAAATGGTGATTTGACCACTGCGATTTCATTTTCGTATAAGGCGTTTAAACAGTATCCACATAAACGTCATTTAAAACATCTGTGTTCTGATCTAAAGCGGTTGGCGATTTTACGCGTGAATGCATTGTGCCAAGTATAAAAAAGTGTTTTATTATTAATAGGAAGGAGTGATATATGGCCCATATTTTACTGGTAGACGATGAACCAGAAGTAACCAATGCAATTGCGCGCTTACTGCGTAAAGACTACACCATCACAAAATGTAGCGAGCCAGAAAACGCACTTGACATTGTAAAGCAAAATGACATTGATTTAGTGCTCTCTGATATTCGTATGCCAGTGATTGATGGCGTAGAGCTACTGTCACAGGTAAAAGCATATGATCCAAATATTGGCCGTGTGCTGCTCTCGGGGTATTCGGATATGGAACTTTGCCAACGCGCGATAACTGATGATATTGCATCCATTATTTTGGCAAAACCATGGGACAACTTTGAGCTAAAAAACGTACTGCGCTTAGTACTGAACGCTCGTCAGTTACAAAAAGAAAATACCGAGCTTAGGCAAAAACTCAATCAACTTAGCCTAACTTCACAGTGAGCGGGCGTACGCTCACTGTAAACGTTCATGTTATTCTGGGCGCTCAATGCCAAATGCTGACGTAATGCCTGAATATTCGCCGCCCCCTAAACGCGCCAACGGATTTACCTTATCGGCGTCAATTTTAATGCGTTTCTTATGATCAAGCGAGACAACTTCATCGCCTAAAAATAGGGTTTTAATTTCAACAAACACTAACGTTTGTGGCACATCGCCCATTTCTTTAACTTCATAAAGCTCGCAACCATAGGCAATATTGCAACCTGCCACGCGCGGCATAGAAAAGCCTTCAAATTCACATAGCGCAATATCATTAATTGCGACTTCTGACTGTCCATGATCTAAAGTTGCTGCGGTTTGCGTTACCAAATTGGCATCATCTACTGACGCAATATGGATCACACACTGCCCCGTTTCGATAATGTTTTTAACAGTATCTTTTACTTCACCTGTCGGCTTTTTGCCAACTGAAAACATCATCAAAGGGGGGTTACTCGATACTGCCGTAAAATAAGAAAATGGCGCTAAATTAAAATTAGCTTCGCCCGAATCAGTCATAACCCATGCAATTGGACGCGGAATAATGGTTTGCGTCATTAAATGGTAAATTTGCATTGGTGAAAAGTCAGAAAAATTAAGATTCATAACAAAGCTTTATAAAGTAAGAATTGAGGCAAATAGTATCATATTCATACGCCTAAAAATACGGAAGTATTGATAGCATGTTAGTCATTTTCAAATTTTTGAGGTAACAGATCTTCTAGAAAAAATGCAGACAATTCAGAGCGCCCGCTTAATCCTGCTTTGGCATACACCGCCATTGATTGTGCTCTTGCTGTTTTTTCACTGGTGCCTCGAATTGCTGCAACGTCTTTTAAACTCATACCTTTTAAAAGTAAAAACGTCACTTCTTTTTCAGCGGGTGAAAGCTGCCAACGGCATAATTGTTCGTTGATTAAGTGCGAAAGACCATCAAGATATTCTTTTGAGCGTGTCCGCCATTCGGTTGCTTCTTGTCGTAAATTTTCGGTAAGCAAGCGTTGGTGGTGAAGTTGATGTTTTAAATTCACCATATCGCGAAAAATATAGCCTATACCCAGCAATGCCATTACTCCGGCTGCCCCCTCAATCACTAAATGCCAGATAGCCCCCCCTTCGTTAAGGTCGGTTGCAAGGTCTATCGCAATCAGCAATGTAATGAGTAGCAAAGTAGTTAATAAAATTAGGCGGTCTTTGTTACTCATAGGGTGATTTACTCGTGTTCATTTTGATGGATATTATTTTCATGATGTTGATCATGTTCGTTTTCAAACTCTTGCAAATGCCATTTTACACCAAACAATGAAGTTGTTTTTTGGTTCTGGTCAAAGTTTATAACTAATACGCCTGTAAATGTGAGCGTAATAATCAAACACATTGCGCCTAGGTAAGCATGTAATTTCACGGACTCGACACCTGAAGGTATATTATTTTTATAGCCAGAAATCATACTCTTTGCGATAGGGTCTTGTTGTTTAACGGTGTGTACTAGCACACCAAGAATATGCAACACCACAACCAGCATAAAAGCATTAGCAGCAAATTCATGAAGCTCTTCAATCGCCTCATTAAACGGCCCGGTAGTCATTAAAATACCGCTAACAATCAGGAAAAATGCTAACAGCATCATTAAAATTGCGGCCCAACTTGAGGCTGGATTATGGCCATTCCATAACTTTTTATGCTTGGTAAAGCTGTCTTTAAAATAACAAATAAGCGCTTTTGGCTTTAAAACATAATCGCTAAAGCACGCATGTTTAGTGCCAATAAATCCCCAAATAAAACGCCAGACTATACAAAGGCCAAGCGTCGCTCCTGCAATCATATGGTAAGCAAAAATAGCTAGTTCATCATCTACCAAATTCGCAATACTGAAAGCTACGATAAAACTAGTGGCAAATAACCAGTGGAAAATTCGTGTCGGTAAATCATAGATACGAGTCATAAAATGCATCCTGTTTGTAACGTTAAAATACTTAACAAACAGTAACGAAATTGACCTTTTCTGACATTGGACAAACGCCCAACTGGGAGGTGGTTGACGTAAGTCATTTGACCTAAGAATAAAAATAGACTTTATATTACATATAGTTAAGATTAAAAAAAGGGTTGAAAGTGCTGGTGTAAGGTTATTGGTTACCACCAACACTTTTAATGATAAACGGTTTTAATGCGTTTTCTTCACTCCGTAACGCACCATATCTTTGCCATTTTCATACACGTCTTGCGATACCCAACGACCTAGCAATAATTGATGCTTATCATCTAATACCGCAATAAATGGGCGACCATCACTGTTATTTGTAGCAAGTGCCACACCTTCAACATTTTTAAGGCCTAAACCGCCATTTTCAACTAACAGTAAAAACGCTTCTAGCTCGTCTAATGTATTAATCAGTTCGTTATCTTTAATCATGTTTGCTGCTCTAGAGTATCAATGTGCGTAGGGTAACAGGTTTGTGCATCGGGTGAAATTACATAACGGCTCACACGCAACACTTGAACAATTAACATACAAACCAGTACAAATACGTTACATCAGTTATTCGGGTTAGTCGTTGTAAGCGCTTTAGGTAATGTGATGGTAATTTCAGTAAACGCATTTACCTCACTAGAGCATTCAATTGAGCCGTGCAATTTTGCTGTTACTAAATTGTAGACAATGCTCATTCCAAGGCCACTGCTACCATTACTGCGATTGGTGGTGTAAAAAGGCTCAAAAACCTTGCTCAAAACAGGCTCGCTCATTCCAACCCCATTATCGCGAAAAGAGATCACAACCTGTTGCTCATTATCAGTGGTGGAAATGGCGATTTCACCCTCACGATTACCTTGCTCAAAGCCATGAATAATTGAATTATTAACAAGATTTGTAAAAATCTGCCCGATTGACCCAACTTCAACCTGCAATAACAGATCATCGCGGATCAAATTACGAATAGTAATGCCTTTATTTTTAAATAGCGGTGTAAGCGAGGCAAATACATCATCAAGGTACGATTTTAGGTTAATGGATCGTATATCCTGATGAGATTGATCAACCGCCACTTTTTTAAACGACTGAATAAGCTCTGCGGCACGCTGCAAACTCGTTGTTAAAAGGCGCACCGATTCACTCATATTTGAAAAATAACGTGTAATATCATCTCGCGACAGAGTCTCGTTGCCAAACTGTGTTTCTAAAGTACGGGTTTCATTTGCGATGTAATCCCCAGCCGTTACCGCAATACCAAGCGGTGTATTTACCTCATGAGCAACCCCCGAAACCAAACTGCCAAGCGATGCCATTTTTTCGGCTTCGACTAATTGCTCAAATGTGTCTTTCATTACTTTGGCATTTTCAGCCAAAATCTCATTTTTTTGCGTCAATAAATCAAATTGACCATCCACCGATTCTTTCAACAAGTTAATAAGCCGTCTGCTATACAGCTGCCTAAAATAGGCATATGCAATAACAGCGACAAAAAGCATTACAAAGCTTAGCAGCACAAATAACGTCGCAACCTTGTTCACTTTACCTGCATCGCGCATAGCCGCTTCAGTTCGCTGACCTTGCAGCTGCAAAAATGTATTTACCTTCGCCATTATATGCGCCTTAGCTTGCAAGTAGGTTTCGCTATAAAGTAAATCGAGCGCCGATAAACGTTGTTCACTTTGATTGTAGTTAGGCGTTTGTGTTAACCCTATATCAACTAAAGAGAATGCCTTTTGCTCAATTTCAACCAGCTTATCAGATGCCGCTTGCGCTTCATTCAGCATTTGCCGTTCACTTTCTGTAATGCCTGCATTTTTCAGCATTGTTTTTAACGAGATCGCCTTGCCGTTTTCACTTGGCGCAAGCCCATGTTCAGACATCAAAAAGTCCCAGTAAACACGTCCATAATGATTCGGCCTTGGGTGTTCACCATTACGGATTGCTAAAATTTGGTTAAAGAAGGTAAGGTATTTAGTTTTTCCAGTTGCGGCATAAGCGCGCGCCATTAGCGTGAGGTTATCGGAGCTTAAACGTACTTGATTGCTCAACTGTAACATTTCATAGCGCTGCTGCTCGGTTTTCTCAAGTGTCGATAGAGATAAAAAGGTGTAATAGGCTGATAATCCGGTAATTAGAATTAATACAATAACGAGTATAAATAACCATTTTGATTTGCTGAGTAAATTAGCACTGTTGGATTCAACTATTTTAAAAATTTCTTCTGCTTTACTAAACGCCACTCAGTTACCTCGAACAGCAAAAACACACTGCAATTGAGTATAGTCAAGAAGTGGCTATTTAAGTGGTTATTCTATTTATTAGGGTGGTAACGACTCTGGATTTGTAACAACTCACAAGCCGGTGTTACTTCAATCTATTTATCACGATAAAAACGTAAGCAATTAAGCTTACGCATTGTTCCTTAGCATTTACTGATTGAGATTGGTAAACGGTTCATTTTCATATGCATTATGCAGTAACTTTTGCAACGCTTGCGACTGTGAAAATTGCATATTGGCAATTTTGTTAACACTCACAGCGGGTGTCCAAGAGTTCATAACGACAGCCCCCGTAAAATTACGCAAGGTGTGCAATGAAATAGTCATGGTTTTTTGCGGTATATTGAGTGCCGTTAATTGCCTTTGGATAATGCCCATCATAGTGCCTTTGAGCATATCGGCTTTTGGCCAAATAACACTTTCGCCATCCCAAAAAGCTAAATTCCAAATAGTTGCTTCACTCAACACGCCGGATTGGTTGATAAAAGCAGCATCATCAAACCCTTGCTGTTTTGCTAAGTGTAAACAGTGTGTTTTCGCTATTTCGCCTACATGTTTTATGTTTGCTAATGTGCGTTGATGTTCAATCGCAGCTAAGGTGAGAGGCCCAAGTGGCCCATTTGACGGTGCACTTGTTCTTATCAGCATGTTTGGCGTAACGTTCATACTTGCTGTATTAAATTCACCTTTTGGTGAATACAAAGTAATGGTTAATGATAAATCGCTATCTGAATGATCAAGCACACTGGTTAACCCATTGATAATATCCTCATCCGCAAGATGATTGTTAAATAACAGTTTCGATGCGTCGCGTAATCGCGCCAAATGTAAATCGAGCCCTTTTACAGCCTTATTTCGCACTTGCATTGCGGTAAAATGGGCAAATCCTGTAAACGCCAAATTGCTAATTTCTGATTGTTCAATTAATTGACCGTTAAAAAATGCCTTGCTCATGTATCGTCTCCATCAGCTATTTAATATTGAAAAGGTAACAATGAGCCGCTAGCATAAACCCTCACAGTACTGTTAAGGTCAAGGTGTAAGTTGAAAATAAGTGAATTGGCAAAGAAAACAAATGTCAGCGTACGCATGCTGCGCTATTACGAAGAGCAAGGCATTTTAACGCCTAAGCGCACAGATACTGGGTACCGAATCTATTCGCAGCAAGATTACCAAACCATTGAACGTGTAAAATTACTTAGCGCAGCAGGTATGACATTAAAAACAATGTTGCTATTTTTACCTTGTATTCGCGCTGAACGTCCAATTTTTGAGCCATGTGATGAACTGCGTACAGTGTTACAACAGCAAATTTCGGCAACCAATAGCAAAATGAAAGAGCTTGCAAAAAGCAAAGCCATTCTTAGCGAGTTCTTAACCGAAATTGAAAATGCTTAGCCTTTGATTTTAACACTTTTTAACTTGTTTGAAGTGAGTTCTACGCTTAAGGTAATAAACCAAATTTAAGTTAAATTTAGTTTTAACGTGTATTTAGGTTACATGGAGTAAGTGAGATGCAACAAGGTACCTTAAAATCATCAACGGCAACCATTCAAAATGGTGTGACAAAAGCTGATGGCCAGTTTTCAGTGTCACAATACGGTATTTGTTTTAAACCATTTAACGAGAAATTAGGTTTAGGCCCGTATAACGTTGAGCGAGCTTCAATCGCTAAAGTAGAAAAGTGCGTTGGCAAAGGGGCTGGCATTTTACCTATTACCTCAGATGCAATTCGCATTACGTGCACAAACAATGAAACCTATGAATTTATCATCAGTAATTCTGATGAGTGGGTGAATTTACTCACGAACTAGTATTAACATATTTCAGCAGCGCCTTTGCTTTAGCTGCTGAAATACTTTTCCTTTAATCTCATCATAAAACGACTTTCCAGCGAATTACCTTAACAACTGATCAAAAATACGGTTTTTAGCGTAATCAGAATATTCATTTAATTAATTTACACACCAATGACTGAATCTGATCAATCACGCATTATCGAAATGGCATGGGAAGACAGAACCCCATTTGAAGCCATCGAAACACTTTATGGGTTATCTGAAAAAAACGTTATTAAATTAATGCGCAGCGCATTAAAACCCGCCAGCTTCCGTTTGTGGCGAGCACGTGTAACTGGCCGCAACACTAAACATTTAAAGCTGCGAAACCCGAGCATTTCACGTGGATATTGCAAAACCCAGTACAAACATCGCTAAGTTAGCAAGTTTTAACCATGTATTCGCAGTTTTCTAACGGTATACGCGTTGGGTACTGCGCTTTAATAAAACCCGATTTTTGATAGGCCGCAACTGCAGGTAAATTATCCGACAAAACAAACAATGAAGCGCTATTTAACTGAAGTTGAGCTTTCCCTTTTTGAATCAAACTATTAATTAAACGCTCTGCGATACCTTTACCACGAAACGCTGGGTTTACCACCAAGCGCGCAAGGTGAATTCGCTCTAGGCGATTATAAAATTGTCCAAACGCAACAAACTCACCTTGTTCGCTAAGCAAGCAAAATGAAGGTAATACCAATTCTGTGAAGTATGTGATCAGGGATAGCGCTGGATAAATGAAATGATAACAAGGCGGAATTTTTCTTATTTAGAACAACTACATAAGAAAAATTCTAACGCAGTTAGCATGATATTTAGTCCGCTAGGATGGTCAGCTACTTAAGTGAATTGGTATCATTTCTCTGTGTTTAAATCTTGAAAGAAAGTGTCTTCTGTAAAAGGGTAACGGAATCCTGGGCCAGACCACTTCGAAAGGCTGGCTTCATCTTGAAACCAGCTCGTAAGTGGTTCTATGTGGGTTTTTGTAAACGGTACTAACATTATCGATTTTTCACATCATTATTTGCTTTACAATGTTTATCAATAAATGCTTGATGACTCAAACAATTATTCGCGGCCATAGCAATTTGTGCTTTCATTTGCGCCAAGTTTTCAGTAATCGCGCTTGAGTTAAAGTGATCTAAACGTACATCGTAACGCGAAGGAGTAACGTTAAAGCCATAAAACATTGAAAGCCAACTTGCTTGCTGGAAAGACTCGTTATCATACATCACCACATGGCCACGATTTTTATACATGGCAATTTTATGCTCAAGCGTTTTTGGAATGGGCATCTCTTGGCAGTAACCCCAAAATGCGGTGTCGGTGCGCTGCGTTAATTTGTAGTGCACTAATAAAAAATCAACAATGCGGTCTAACTCATCATTATGCAAACGGTTAACTTCATCAATATCAGCTTGATTAAACGACATATCTGGGAAGAAAGTCATCAGCTTAGCAAGCGCGGTTTGAATTAACGAAATGCCAAGTGACTCTAAAGGCTCTAAAAAGCCAGCAGCTAAACCAAGGGCAAAACAGTTTTTATGCCAACTTACTTTACGCCTGCCAAGTGGGAACTTAAAGGTTTTTACATCGGTAATTGTCCGCCCTTTTACACTATCGAGCAGGCTTTGTTTCGCTTCTTCATCTGTAATGAATTTGCTTGAATAAATGTAGCCATTGCCCATTCGGTGCTGCAGCGGGATACACCATTGCCACCCAGCTTCTTTTGCAATTGCGCGGGTATAAGGTCTAGGTTCACCCACCAGTTCCGTTTGCACTGCGACAGCGCTGTCACAAGGTAGCAAATGACTCAAATCATCAAGGCCTATCCCCATTGCCCCTTCAATTAATACACCTTTAAAACCTGAGCAATCAATAAATAAATCGCCCTCAATATGCATGTCGTTATCAAGGGTAAGCGCTTGGATGAAGCCATTTTCAGCGTTTAGTTTGACCTCACTCACATTCGCTAAAATATGGTTTACACCGCGTTTTACTGAAAACTCGGTTAAAAACTTAGCATATAACACAGCATCAATATGATAGGCGTAAGAATATTGCGCTAGTGGGTTGTTTTTATTGGGGTTTGGCTGCGCAAATCCGCCTTTTTTGGCAAGCTGAATTGGGAAACTATAATCTTCAATATCAAGCTGTTTGCCTTCTGCATTTAGCTTGTTGATATATTGGTGAAAATCCAAATTTTCAATGGATGCGCCATAGGCTGCAAAAGGATGGAAAAAACGCTCGCCTATTTGCGACCACTCTTCAAATTCAATACCAAGTTTAAACGTCGCTTGTGTGGCTTTGATTAATTCAGCATCGTTAATGCCTAAATTGCGGTTAAAATCGACAAAATTAGGAATGGTTGCTTCGCCCACCCCAACCGTATTAATGTTAGGTGATTCAATTAGCGTGAGCGACATGTCTTTGTCTTGAATGTAGCGCGATAAACTCGCCGCTGCCATCCAACCCGTTGTTCCCCCACCAACAATAACGATTTTTTTAACTGCTTGTGCCACGTCTCGTCTTCTTATGCTTATTTTTATTGTTTTCAATATAAACTAAACGGGCTTGAAAAACTAAGCCAATAGTGGCCAATTTTTAAGCCCTAAATGCGTGATTTGTATTAGGTCCCAATCCGTTTTGAAGGTTTAGGCCTTATTCAATTAACGCTTTTTGAAAAGTAATGTCATGCGGTTAGATTCACCTACCGCTTTATACTGTTCTTTGTTTTCTTTTGCATTAAGTGAAGGCGGCAGTGCCCATACACCTGCTTCAACATTATCAATAATAATGCGGTCTTTCGCATTGTTATGGAAATACGCCTCAGCTTCTAAGTCAAAACCCGCCGCTTTTGCCACTGCAATTACATGTGATTTTGGCAAGTAGCCTTTTTTCGCTGTTGCTACCGGATCAAACCCTTCAGGTGCTTGATGCTGTACAACGCCTAATTTGCCACCTTGTTTAAGCATCTGATTAAACTGACTAAATGCAGCAGCTAACTGGTTACCGTTTTGTAAACCGTGCAAGCCTCTAAAGGTTAAAACTACATCTGCGTTTTTTATTTTCTCATCAATTGACACATTTGGATCAAAATCAGCGATAACAACACTGCCGTATACCTTTTTGTTATCGCTTAACTTTTTCTCAAAGTTTTCGCGTGAGCGCTTACGGTATTTTGAGCTTGTCGTAATTGGGTAGTGAGCTGCAACAAGCTGCCCCTCTGCTGCAAGCATTGGCGCTAATACTTCGGTGTACCAACCGCCACCGGGCATGATCTCAACAACTTTTGAATTAGCTTTTACACCAAAAAACTCAAGCGTTTGGTATGGCTTACGAAATGTATCGCGTGCTTGGTTTGTTTCACTGCGGTGGCTGTTATCAATACCAGCTGGTGCATTGGCAACGGTAGAGAAAGAGAAAACCGCGGCAGCGATAAGTGAAACAGGTAGTAATGTGTTTTTATAATTCATTTTAAATTACTCAATTAATAAACAATGTTTCTGTTATACAGATTTTTTACATAAATCGCTCACTTTTGCGAAATATATTTTCATTTATTAATGAGTTAGCACATATTTAATTTAAGTTTAGCTACTCAAACATCTCTTATTAAACACAGAAAATAGTATCATTGTTGCTAAAAAAACCACCTCTGATATATTGCATACAATATTCAAAAAAAGAAAAATTGTTATGACAACACACAAACCTTTGCGCAGTCCATTTGGCAGCAGTTTTTACATTGCCAATATTATGGAAATATTTGAACGCTTAGCGTGGTACGGTTTTTTTACCGTATCGTCCCTTTATATGACCAGCCCTGTACTACAAGGCGGTATGGGTTTTAGTGATGAGCAACGCGGTTTTTTGCAAGGGCTAGTGCCATTTTGTATCTACTTGTTACCAGCATTAACTGGGGCATTAGGCGATCGTTACGGCTACAAAAAAATGCTGTTACTTGCCTTTGCCATGATGACCCCGTGTTATTACTTACTTGGTCAAGTATCAGGCTATAGCACGTTTTTCCTAGCCTTTATGGGTGTTGCTATTGGTGCTGGCATTTTCAAACCATTGATCACCGGCACTGTGACGCATGCCACCAACGATAGCAATCGCAGTATAGGCTTTGGCGTATTTTACATGATGGTCAATGTGGGTGGCTTTTTAGGGCCTGTTATTGCGGGTATTATGCGAGACACAAGCTGGGATATGGTGTTTATTATGGCAGCCGTGTGGATAGCTATTAACTTTATCCCTGTCACCTTATTTTATCGCGATCCAACGGCTGAAATTCGTAAAAACACCCCGGCTAAGCCATTAAAAGATATTATGATTGAAATGCGAGAAGTACTGGGGAATGGTCGTTTTGCGTTACTTGTTTTTCCAATCCTCATTGCGTTTATGTTGCCCGGTACAAAATTAATTTCTGAGTCATTCGCTTACGGATTTATTACGAGTTGGCTAGGTTTAAACTTAGTCTGGCACATATTAGCGCCAAAAGCCGGAACACATTGGTATAGCAGCAAAATAAAAATGGGCAATAAGCCATTTTTGTTACTTATTTTAATTTTGAGCGGGTTTTGGCTGGTTTACATGCAAATTTTTATCACCCTTCCGCTTTTTATTCGCGACTATGTTGATAGCAGTGATCTTGTCATGCTAGCGAATTCAATTCATGCGGGGTTTGGCGAAGCCGCTTCGTTTGTTAATGTGCCACAGCTAACAACTGCAATCACTGCGCTTGCAAGCCAATTTGATTACAGCCAAGCAAACAGTTTTCATAAAGCCTATCTTGAATTGACTAACTACAATGTGCGCATTCCAAAAGATGTATTACAGGCGCATTTACCAAGCTTAAGTGCACTGTCTCAAGCTGAAATCAGCGCACTCGCAACCAAGTGGGCAAGTGATTATCGTCAGTTTAAACCTGAATACATTGCAGCGGTAAACTTTGGCTCTATTGTACTATTACAAGTATTAGTATCAGCACTGAGCGCGCGTTTTAAAACCTTTTATGTAATTATTGCGGGCGCTCTAATGATTGCCAGCAGTTATTTATTACTGGCAAATTCAGAGGCTGGAGCAATTGTAAGCGGCGCGCTAGCAGTCGCCGCTTTACTTATCTTTTCGCTCGGTGAAATGATGGCATCGCCAAAACAACAAGAGTATGTAGCCTCAGTAATGCCAAAAGACAAAGCAGCGATGTATCAAGGCTATCTTTACACGGCATCTGCCATTGGCTTTTTGTTTGCAGGTAAGCTATCTGGTTGGGGTTATAACAAATGGGCTGTTGAAGCTAATGAACCCGCGAACTTTTGGCTCTTATGCGCCGCTATTGCGTTTGTTACCGCGCTAGCTCTTTGGCTATTTAATAGTTTTGCCGCAGAAAAATTAGAACAGTCACAACATAGTTCAAAGCGTGTAAATAATTTAGCTTAGTGATGTGTGAATAATTCGGCAGGGTTTAAGTAAAACATTTTCTTATAACCCTGCGTTTCTGTGGTGAAGCGCCACGGGTAAGGTATTAATGTAACGACCGAGTAGTGGATATGTGCAGGCTTACCTTTGGCATTTCCCGAATCGCCCAAAGTGCCAATAACCTCTCTCTTCGCAACTAACTGACCTGTTTTACTTTGGTTTTGCTTTAAATGCGCATAATAATGAACTCGCCATTTTGGTCCTAAAATCACGGCAACCTTACCGCCTTTAGGCAAAGTGCCAGAATAAATCACAATTCCTGCCGTAGACGCTATTACGGGCGTTCCTTTTTTGGCGAAAATATCGATACCTTTGTGTACCCCTGAGCTGCCCCAAGGCTCATACCAAAAAGTTTTTGCATGCCAATCATTGTGTGTTGCACCTTGAACCGGGATTATTTGAGATACGGGCATAAATAGAATGCCAAAAAACAATCCGGCTAGTATCAATACGCTTACTTTGGTTTTCGTCATAATTCATCTAGAGCGTGTTTACCTTTGCGCTCTCGTTTTTCTCCTGGCTTTAATAAGATGCTTACTAGGTTGTGATAGAGGTTTACTGTTTATACCAATCAGAACACAAAACGTAACTATAAGTTCATTAAGATGAATACTTTAAATAAGAACAATTGCATAAAATAACATTATTAAGGTGAATTAATTTTAAGCGCTTTAAAAACTGTTCGCTTTTCAACCAAAAAAGCGGTAACGTAATGCGCTAAATTTTTCGTCACCGATTTAAATTCAATAAAAACAATATCAAGGGAATGATTATGAAGTTTATTGTACTTCTAGGCCTATTTTTAGGCGGAATGTATTTTTATAGCAATGCGAGCTCACAACATATCGCCAACTACCAAGACCTTTTGGCAAAAGCTGAAACCAGCGATGTTAGCTTAGGTGAAATCAAGCTTGGCTCTAACTTACTCGCATTACAATTTTGCAACGATGAGTCATATCAAACATCGGGCGGAAAAAGTGTAAAAGAGTGCTTAAAAACATACGCGAACATGCGTGGCATGTGTGAACAGCGTATTTTCAAAAACGATAATGAAATTATCGAATCCAAAGACCAAGTCGTTAAAATCGCAAAACGCTACACAGCCTGTGTCGGTATTGACTAGAGCCTGATGATCTTTTCTGCCTATTTCTGCTGCAGTTTGTTTGGTATTTAAACAAGGCAGAATGATGCCGTGTAATTTACTCTACATAAATGAACGATATCGCAGTATATACGCCAAACAAGATGAAAATAACGAAATATTGTCAATTTAGGGCTGATAGGTAACTTAATTTGCTGTCATCAAATCAACAGATTATACACGCTCCTGTGAACTCAAAATTACTGTTCAGTGCAGGTATAATTGCCTTAGCAGCTGCCGCTTGGCATTTGCTCTGCATTATACCAATTCACTTAAATAGCTGATCATTCTAGCGGGTTAAATATCATGCTAACTGCGTTTGAATTTATCAATGTAGAACAACTACATAAGAAAAATTCCGCCTTGTTATCATTTCATTTATCCAGCGCTACCTCTGATCACATACTTAACAGAATTGGTATGGGCGGCCCGAGCTGGTATCTGTTTGCGCGTGCCCCTGAATTTATAATCGCATCATCAAAACAACACACCCTGCTTGCACCTATTGCAACTACACTAGTGCATTGTTAATGAGTGCATGCGCGCTATTTGCATTCTCAGCAATGGGCATTATTCACAGAGTTCCTTTTTTAAAATCTGCGTTAGTTGTTATTGCTATAATATGTATACTGCGTGGTTTACTCGGGTTTACAATAGTCATTAAAGCAACACAAATCGACCTATGGCAACTCGTTGCCAGTAGCGTTTGGCTCTATGTAGGTTGCTGTTTTGCAATAGGCTTTGTTTCGCTGCATCGTTTTCAATCTTCAACTCACCAAAGCGTATAAAACTTAATAAATTCGCTTCAATTAAAAAGCCTGACGACATTTTAGTTAGACTTATTGCTGCCCGCTTTTTAGTGGTAAAATTAAAACCTATTGCAAATCGGTTTTATTAAACCTATTATACCGACTGTTAATCGGTTTTTAGTTTAAGGTGATCACAATGAAACTCGGCGATTTAGAAAAATTGCTTTTACACTACCTTTGGCAACACGGTTGCTCTGACGTAAAAACCGTGTTTGCTCACTTTGAAAATACCCGCGGTGGCAGTTTAAACACCTACCAAAGCACCCTTGAACGCCTCTACAAAAAAGGCTTGTTATCGCGCCACAAAGAGGGTCACGCATTTCATTATAAAGCCCGCGTTGAGCGCCACGAGTTAATAGGGCAACTAATAAAATCAGTAACCACTGACTTTGTTGGTGAAGACGATGGTAGCAGCCTAATTGCCGCATTTAGTTCGATGTCGTCAGAGTTCAACGTTGAACAATTGAACAAATTAGAATCGCTGATCGAACAGCAAAAATTAAAACTTAAGCAACAAGGCTAAGTTATGAGCGCAGATACCCTAACCTTATTATTAAATGTATTAGCCATTGCCGTTGTGTGCTTTGTGCTGCACAACATTGCGGTGTCTGCGTTAGTTACTTTATTAAGTACGCGATTCTTAAAACTGCAGGTTAAATCACGCAAAATCACCTTGTGGTTTTTAGCGACCTTACCTTGGTTTAGCGCCTTTTCAACCGCCGCCTATTTTGTTTACGCAGCCAATGGCCTTTCACCGTTTGAAAGTGCCTCAAGTATGGATCACTGGCATCATATCGACAGTTTTTCATGGTTCAGTTGGCACGGCGCAGTGACGGCATGCGCACTTGGCTTTTTGGCATATGTAATTAGTTCAAGATTGCTAAAACTGCGTACCCATCAGCATGAAATTAAAAGCTTAATGGCGCTTTCTCGTAAAGTTGATAACAACACATTCGAAATAGATTCAAATGATGCCGCAGCATTTACTGCAGGTTTTATCAGCCCTAAGTGCTTTGTTACTAAAGGCATGCGCGAGCAAATTAGCGAGACTGAATACCATATTGTTATGCAACACGAACTTGCCCATGCAAATAAGCGTGACCCATTTAAAAAATGGTTATTTGCCCTGCTTGCCGCGTTTTTTATACCAAACATTAAACAGCGATTAGTCCTACATATGACCTTAGCAATGGAGCAAGATGCAGACAACGCCGTGGTTTCAAGCACTACTTCATCGCTCGATATTGCCGGTACCTTAGTAAAAGTAGCAAGGCTAAATGCCACAGGCAGTAACCTTAAAAATACCGACATGGTGGCTAATTTTGGCGCCGATGTGCTAGAGCAACGAGTGTATTTTTTACTTGGGCAATTATCGCTAAAACCAGTTAATCACTTGCTTATGATGCTGCTTGCAATTGCCGCATTTTTTCTATGCTTGAGCTCAGTCGATAGCATCCACCACTTTATCGAAACCTTCACGAGTCACTAAGATCATGGATTTAAAAAGTATTTCTGCAAATTCAAAAAACCGATTAATAATCGGTATAAAGCCTAAATTTTAGGAGTGAGCATATGCTGATAAAATTTGTCACAAAAAGAAAACCGATTAACAGTCGGTTATTGATAGGGTTAAACCTTGTCGTTGCGAGCCTCTTGCTCGCACCAAAGGGTGCTAGCGCAAACGAAGTCGTGAGCTTAAAAACCGCCATCAGTAAGACCATACAAAACCACCCTGATTTAACGCCGCTAATTTATTTGCAACAAGCAAATCAAGGGCTTATTCAACAAGCAGGGGTTGCAAGCCCAGTTACCCTTGATGTAAGTGTTGAAGATGCCCTTGGCACTGGCGATTATCAGGGCTTCTCCAATAGCCAAACAAGTTTGAGTATTGCGTGGTTGCTCGATGGTGAGCAAGTGGATGCACGAGTGAATCTCGCCAAACAACAAGGGCTGATTTATGACGTTGAAAAAGAGGCCAAAGCGCTAGATTTATCAGCCGAAACGGCCAATTTATTTATTACCTTATTAGCGCAGCAAGCCCAGTTAAAACTGGCTACTTTGGCAGAAAAACAAGCCAAAAAAGCCCTGTCAGAGATTACCAAACGAGTAGAAGCAGGCCGCGTAAACAGCATTGATAAATACCGCGCAAAGGCTGATTTAGCAAAGCAAACATTAGTAGTTGAAGATCTTTACTTTGAAATTGAAGCAACAAAATCACAGTTGGCAGCCCAATGGCAAGGCACTACTGAATTTGATGTAACAGGCGATTTAACCCAATTACCTAATGCCCTTTCGCTGGAAGATGCCAAAGCACAATTAAAAAACACGCCGCGTTTTTCACTCTTTGCATCAAAACAGCGTGTAATCTCATCAGAAATTGCACTATCACAAGCTGAGAGCAAACCCACTTGGCAAATCAATACGGGCATTACGCGCGACCAAGCGCTTAATGACTTTTCACTAAGCGCTGGCGTTTCAATTCCGTTAGGGGGTGCGTCTCGTAGCGAAGGGAAAATTGCATCGCTTAACGCCAGTAAACAGCAGCAAGCAGCCGAGGCAAAAGCCTGGCTTGCGCGTGCCCAAACACAAGCGCTGCTACTTAACCACAAGCTCACCCACAATACCCATATTGCCAATGCGCTTTTAAAAGAATCACTTCCCGCCCTTGAAACAGCAAGTAAACAAGCCGAGCTTGCCTACCAGCAAGGGCGTTACCGTTACACCGATTGGTATGCAGTAAAACAAGAGTTATTACAAGCCCGATTGGAGCTGATACAAGCCTACACCAATATTCAACGATTCAATGTTGAATTTGAGCGCTTAACTGGCGCTAGCCTAATAATTAAGTGAGATTGCGATGAAATTATCAAATCTATTCAATGTATTTTTAGTGAGCCTGTTACTCACGTTACCAAATTTTGATGTGGTCGCCGGAAGCGACCACGACCACCAGCAAGATGGAAGCGAGCACAGCGCACCTGTTACCGGGCCAAACGGTGGACGACTTTTCAAAACAGGTGACTTCTCTTTGGAGCTGCAACTAGTTGAACAAGGAACAGCACCCGAATACCGCGTATTTGTAAAAGATCGCGAAAAAACAGTCGCCTCCACTGATGTGGACGTTACCGTTATCCTTAACCGATTAGGTGGCAAAAAAGACACCATTTCATTTAAACCAAATGGCGCCTTTTTAAAGGGTACGTCACTGATTAACGAACCTCACTCATTTAGCGTTGAAATAAGCGCCATTTATCAAGGCGAAGTCTATAAATGGCATTTTGATAATTTTGAAGGACGCACTCAAATTGCCGCCCCCATTTCTAAGGAACTGGGCATTAACACCAATACCGTGCAAGCAAAAACCCTGACAAAAACCTTGCCAGTGTATGGCAAACTCGCCCTGCCAGCAGGTGCAAAACGCCAAATAAGCGCGCGTTTTGATGGTGAAATTACCAAACTCACTGCGCTATTGGGTATGCAGGTGAAAAAAGGTCAGCACATAATGACCATTCAAAGTAACGACAGCTTACAAAGCTACCGCGTTATTTCCCCAATTAATGGCATTGTAACTAAACAAAACGTGGGGCTTGGTGAGCAAACAGCTGGGCGCAGCTTAATAGAAATTACCGATATGACTGAGCTTGTTGCCGAGTTACAGGTTTTTCCGAGTGATGCAGCAAATATCAGTCAAGGCGCAGCAGTAAGCGTTAATGTAAATGGCTTAAATACGTCAATAAATACCACCATTAAAGACAGCCTTTTTTCAGTTGCTGGCAATCAAGCAAAAACTTATCGTGCCTTTATCCCTAATCCCAACAATCAGCTGCAAGTAGGCCAGTTTGTTAGCGCCGAAATCACTCTTGAAACTTTTACGGTGCCGATGGCAGTTGAGAAAAAAGCACTGCATGCGTTTCGTGATTTTGATGTGGTATTTGCCAAATTCGGCGACCAATTTGAGGTTCGCATGTTAACCCTTGGCCGCAGCAGCGGTGAGTGGGTTGAAGTGTTAAGTGGTATTGATGTTGGCAGCGAATATGCCACCGACAACAGTTATATCTTAAAAGCCGACATTGAAAAGTCCGGCGCGTCACACGACCACTAAAAGTGAGTAATTACTTATGCTAGAGTCCATTTTAAAGTTCGCGATTGAGCGAAGTAAGTTAGTACTTGCAATGGTAATGTTAGTTGCAGCACTGGGTGCTTGGCAGTTTACTAAACTGCCCATCGATGCCGTGCCCGACATTACCAATGTTCAGGTCGTTATCAATACCGAAGTGCCCGGTTTCACCCCGCTGGAAGTTGAGCAACGCGTTACTTACGTGCTTGAAACTGCACTGGCTGGCGTGCCCAATTTAAGTTACACACGTTCTATTTCACGTTATGGTTTATCACAAGTGGTTGCCATATTCAGTGATGACACCGATATCTATTTTGCCCGCCAGTTAGTAAATGAGCGATTGGTTTCAGCAAAATCTGAATTACCCTTTGGCGTAGAGCCAGAGCTTGGCCCGATTTCCACAGGGCTGGGTGAAATTTTTATGTTTACGGTTGATGCATTGCCAGGTGCAACAAATCCCGATGGCAGCCTAATTACGGCAACGGATTTACGCACCGTGCACGACTGGATCATTCGCCCGCAACTAGTACAAGTTGAAGGCGTTGTTGAAGTAAACCCCATTGGCGGCTTTGAGCGCGAAATTCAAATCGCCATAAAACCTGAAAAACTGTTGGCATTTGGCTTGTCGCAACAAGATGTAATTGATGCCATTGGCAGTCATAACCAAAACCGTGGGGCGGGCTTTATTGAGCGTGATGGTTCGCAGTGGTTAGTGCGCATTCCCGGTCAATTAAGCGATTTAGCCCAGCTTGAAAATGTACCCATAACAAATTTGCAAGGTGCGATTATTCGCATTAAAGATGTTGCCGATGTGATAGAAGGTAAAGAGCTACGCTCTGGTGCAGCCACACAAAATGGCCATGAAGTGGTGCTCAGTACCGTCTTTATGTTAATTGGTGAAAACAGTCAAAAAGTGGCAAAAGAGGTCGGCGAACGCTTAACAGAAATAAGTAAAAGTTTACCGCAAGGGGTGGTGATTAACCCTGCGTACGATCGCACAAAACTGGTAAATAAAACCCTCGATACCGTTAAAACCAATTTGCTTGAAGGCGCACTGCTGGTCATTGTTATTTTGTTTTTACTGCTCGGTAATTTTAGAGCGGCACTTATCACCGCGATGGTGATCCCATTTGCCATGTTAATGACCATTACAGGAATGGTACAAAGTAAAGTAAGTGCTAACTTAATGAGTTTAGGCGCGCTCGATTTTGGCCTACTGGTTGATGGCGCAATTATTATCGTAGAAAACTGTATGCGCCGCTTAAGCCAAGCACATAATGGTCAAAACACAGCGCAGCCCTTGCCATTAAACGAGCGTTTAGCCTTGGTGTTTGATGCCACCCGTGAAGTGATCCGCCCTGCCCTATTTGGTGTGTTTATTATTACCGCAGTGTATTTACCGATTTTTGCCCTAACCGGCGTGGAAGGCAAAATGTTCCATCCGATGGCAATGACAGTGGTAATTGCCCTAGTGAGTGCCATGGTTTTATCAATTACGTTTGTACCTGCATGCATTGCTCTGTTATTTAAAAAGCCAGTTCAAGAAAAAGAAAATATCGTAATGAAGGCAAGCACTGCGCTTTATCAGCCAATCTTAACCTTTGTGTTAAAAATGCGTTGGGTAGTTGTTGGCAGCGCTCTTGCGCTTATGACATTTGCTGGCGTTATGAGTACCCAACTCGGCAGCGAATTTGTGCCTAATTTAGATGAAGGTGATATTGCTATGCATGCCATGCGCATACCGGGCACGTCACTTTCTCAGTCGATTAAAATGCAAGAACTGTTAGAGCAAAAAATTGCTGAAAAAGCCGAAGTGTTAAGTGTATTTTCAAAGATTGGTACACCTGATGTGGCCACCGACCCTATGCCACCAAGCGTTGCAGATGTCTTCATTATGCTAAAACCGCGTGCTGAATGGCCAAACCCAACTAAGCCAAAAACCCAATTGGTAACAGAGCTTGAGCAACTAGTTGAAACCATTCCAGGGAACCGTTATGAGTTTTTACAACCGATTCAAATGCGCTTTAATGAACTGCTCTCGGGTGTGCGCTCTGAGCTTGCGATTAAGGTTTTTGGCGATGATTTTGATACCCTTGCGATTGTTGGAAAGCGCATTGAAAGTGCAATTGAAAACGTTGTTGGTATTCGCGATGTGCAAGTGGAAAAAGTTAAAGGCTTGCCCATTTTAACCATCAATCCAATTGATCACATGTTAGCGCGTTATGCTTTAACCAAGGCCGATTTACAACAGCAAATTGCCATTAGCATGGGCGGCGTGGATGTTGGTAAGTTTTATCAAGGCGATCGTCGCTTTGATATTGTTGTGCGTTTACCCGATGATAAACGCCGAGATATCGATAATCTCAAACACCTACCCATTACCTTAGCTAATGGCGATTATGTGCCGCTGTCGGAAGTAGCAAGCATTGAAAAAGTTAACTCGGCAAATCAGATTAACCGTGAAAATGGTAAACGCCGCATTGTGGTAACAGCCAATGTGCGTGGCCGCGATTTGGGTGGTTTTGTTAAAGATGTGCAAATGGCGATTGAACAAAATGCAGATATTCCCGCAGGTTACTGGGTAGAATACGGCGGTACATACCAAAAACTGCAATCAGCAACCAAGCGTTTAACCTTAGTTGTACCGTTAACTTTAGCGATTATTGTGGCGCTGTTGTTAATCGCTCTTGGCTCATTTAAAGACTCAATGATTATCTTCAGCGGTGTGCCACTGGCACTCACTGGCGGTATTTTCGCGCTATTCCTGCGAGATATTCCGTTTTCAATCTCGGCTGCTGTGGGCTTTATTGCCCTGTCTGGTATAGCAATTTTAAATGGCTTAGTAATGGTATCGTTTATTCGTGAGTTAAGAGCCAACCAACTTGGCTTAAATGACGCCATTATTACCGGGGCGCTAACGCGATTACGCCCGGTACTGACCACCGCACTTGTTGCCTCGCTTGGCTTTATTCCAATGGCACTTAACACTGGCATTGGCTCAGAAGTGCAAAGGCCGCTTGCGACTGTGGTTATTGGCGGGGTGATTTCATCCACCTTGCTAACTCTTTTTGTTTTGCCAGCGCTTTATTGCATATTGCATAACAAGAACTGACTATAAATATGCTATGCCCTCTATTGAGGGCATCTTTGCGCCTAGCCTATAAACGTAAGAATCTGTAATGAATTTAAATACTTTCTTACACAAGACTAACGTGTTTATTGCCATCTTCACGCTTTTTAAACTAGCACTATGTTATTATCGCGCTAGATTTTTTTGGGGTAGATTGGAACTAGGCATATTATGATTAAAAATTCAGGGAAGGTAGCACTTATTGTAAGTGCGCTGTGTTTTGGGGCAATTGGCTGTAGTGATTCAATCACAGATGATTTAGACGATGCATTAACCCATGAAGCAGAGTTTTCGTTTATCAATGCAATGGATTACAGTGTTGACTTTCATTTGCAAAAACGCACCATCACTGCAGGTTCAAGTGGCTTATTTGATAGTAAAAACCGCGTAGCTGGTAATGTTCAAGTTAATGGTTATTCAAGCGAATATAACTATGACTTCCCAGCGGTAATGAACATTGTCAACATTGGTATGCGCTCAGCTATGAGCAGTCAAAATGAAGTAAAAATGCATACAACGTTAAGCGACGATGACGAACATTGGGTTATTGCTTGGCAAAATGGTGTTGAAAAACACATCACCTTACTTAAGAAAAAAGAGCGTGATAACGCCAACACTTTCAACGTACGCATTTTCGCTAATGGTGTTTACCCCGTTACGTTAAAAGGTAGCCAAGTAATGACCACTGAACGCGGCAAAGTATCTGACTTTTTAACCCTAGATAATTGTGCACTCGACTTAACCATTAATGGCCGCGCCATCGATTTATGCACCGGCGACTTTGGTGAGTCTTACTTGCTGGTTGTAAATAGCGACGGCAAGCAAGTGTTAGTCGAAGAATAACGACGCGAATAAATAAACGCTAAAAAAACCGATGCACCTACATCGGTTTTTTCATTTGTACAACATTAAAGCGTGTTGCCCTTTGCGCTCTAGAATCAACCATTCGCCAATAACACAATTCATTCATCACTCCATAAAACCAAATATCACTGCAATTAGCCAAACATCACAAAGCAGCAGAATACCCATCTCAATCGCCTATTATTTAACTCAAGCAACACGCTTTACTCACACTTAAATAGGAAATTGAACAATGAATACATCTAACGCAATCGAGATTTTAATGGCAGCTGGTTTAACAACATTTGTAGTAGCAGGTCTTGTAACTGCAGGCATGACAACCGCAATTATGGCAGGTGCAGCAATTGGCGGCACATACATGTTAACTAAATAATCGTAAAACACATCGGAGATAAACAAATGAACAACGTATTTGATATTTTAATGACTGCAGCACTTACAGCATTTGTGGTTGTTGGTTTAGTGACCGCAGGTATGACAGCAGCAATTGTAACGGGCGTTGCCGTAGGTGGAAGCTACTTACTATTTAAGTAAGATGAATTAAACAAAACTTAAGGAAATATGCCTATGGTAAGAACAAATAAGCAAATTTATAAATTCAAAAAGCAAACAAAATAGCCTTTCTATTCAATTAAATAGACAGGCTTTTTTTGTTAAAAAGTAACAATAGACATATCCCCTTCCCTCCCATCTCATAAACAATAACCCCTTAAAATTCCACCTATCACACTACTATATTGAGTCTATTGAACTCTTGTCAGGTAACTGTCGGCTAAATGTCGTTATTGTCATCACCAATTTGGTATAGTATGTAAACAATTTTTATAAACAGGAATCGTCTATGAAATATCTCAGACTCAAAAGAAACTGGTCACAAGAACAATTAGCACAATTTAGTGGCTTAAACGTTCGAACGATACAAAGAGTTGAAAGAGGAGACAAAGTAGGGAGCGAAACCTTAAAGTCATTGGCAGCTGTTTATGAAATCACTGTATCTGAGCTTTTAGAGTTAATTAACAAAGAGACTCAGCCCGCTAAAACAAGCCAAAAAACAGCGCAAGAAAATGTAACTACTGAGCAATTAAATAACGCGAAAGAAAAAGTTAAATTGATTAAGTATTTCTATGGCCTTTGCACTTTTCTAACTGTCGTATTTATATTTTTTATGTTACCTAACTATAATGGCGGGGAGAATTTTGGTTCTTTAGTAGCCGTTTTTTTGTCATTTGCTGTCATGATTGCGGGTTTCGCATTTTATGTATTTGAACCATTCGGTGAAAAGTGGGAACAAAAGAAGCTGTCTCAAATTGTTGAAGGTGATGAGCACAAGAATGGCACAAATACAAAATAACCATTCACTTAATGTCATCACCTTTTTTACGAAATTGAATGCTCAAAATAGAGAAATAAATCACAATGAATAATCAGCCACCAAAAACAAATAAAAAGTCGACCATTTTGAAAGCATCATTAATTGGTTTCGCTGTAGGCGTAGGGTTTATGCTAACTGCAATATTTGTTAATTCTGTAATGACTTAACGACCCAATAAATAAAGCAGTGAAATAACGCGTATTAAAATACATAAAGCATAGGCTTTGAAAACTGCTTAAATACTTGCTCGTGTATAAAACTCCTTGCTCATTCTCTGTATGAGACATTATTTCATCCCACAATAAAACCAAATATCACCTCAAATCGCCAAACATCACAAAGCAGCAGAATCCTCACCTCAATTGCCTAATATTTAACTCAAGCAACACGCTTTACTCAAACTTATACCAATTCTGTTAAGTATGTGATCAGAGATAGCGCTGGATAAATGAAATGATAACAAGGCGGAATTTTTCTTATGTAGTTGTTCTACATTGATAAATTCCAACGCGGTTAGCATGATATTTAGTCCGCTAGAATGATCAGCTACTTAAGTGAATTGGTATTAACTAGGAAATTGAACAATGAATACATCGAACGCAATCGAGATTTTAATGGCAGCTGGTTTAACAACATTTGTAGTAGCAGGTCTTGTAACAGCAGGCATGACAACCGCAATTATGGCAGGTGCAGCAATTGGCGGCACATACATGTTAACTAAATAACTTTAAAACTACTCGGAGATAAAAAATGAACAACGTATTTGATATTGTAATGACAGCAGCTTTAACTGCGTTTGTGGTAGTTGGTTTAGTAACCGCGGGTATGACCGCTGCGATTGTAACGGGTGTGGCTGTGGGTGGAAGCTACTTGTTATTTAAATAAGATAAAGTGAAACCAACATTTAAGGAAACATGCCTATGGTAAAAACAAGAAAGTTAATTTATATCATCAAAAAACAATTTAAATAGCCTTTCTATTCAATTAAATAGAAAGGCTTTTTTATTTGGCGAAATGCTAGCTTGCTAAATCAAAGCGATCGGCATTCATTACCTTAGTCCATGCCGCAACAAAGTCATCTACAAACTTCTGACCATTATCATCTTGTGCATAAACTTCTGCATAAGCACGCAAAATTGAGTTTGAGCCAAACACTAAATCAACGCGCGTAGCTTGCCAAGCATCCTCTTTAGTCGCTCTATCACGCAGTACGTATTGATTATCGCCTGTTGGCAGCCACTCATAATGCATGTCTGTGAGATTGACAAAAAAGTCGGTAGTAAGTTGCCCTACTCGGTCAGTGAACACACCTGCTTGAGAGTCACCATAATTACAGCCAAGTACACGTAAACCGCCTATTAACACGGTCATTTCTGGCGCCGTTAACCCTAATAATTGGGCACGTTCTAGCAATAACTCTTCAGGGCTGACAGAAAACGTTTGCTGCTGCCAGTTTCTAAAACCATCATGTAGGGGCTCTAAATAAGCAAACGAGTCTACTTCGGTCATCTCTTGAGAAGCATCACCACGACCTTTGTTAAAGGTTAGACTTGCTGTAAAGCCGGCTGCACTTGCCGCCTGTTCAATTGCAACATTACCCGCAAGTACAATCACATCAGCAACGCTTATATTATGCTCATCTGAGATTGCTTGATACACACTTAGCACCTTAGCAAGTTTTTCAGGCTCGTTGCCTTGCCAATCTTTAGCCGGCTGCAAGCAGATATGCGCGCCATTCGCGCCGCCGCGTTTATCTGAGTGACGGAAAGTGCGCGCACTATCCCATGCGGTTGTCGCCATTTCAGTAATAGATAAACCACTGGCTTTAATTGCCGCTTTAACCGCTTGTTCATCATAAGCTGTATTGCCAGCTGGAATAGGATCTTGCCATGTTAAATCTTCCTTTGGCACATCAGGGCCGATATAACACGCTTTTGGCCCCATATCACGGTGCGTTAATTTAAACCATGCACGTGCAAACACCTCAGAAAAATAAGCTGGGTCGTTATAGAATCGCTCTGAAATTTTGCGATATTCTGGGTCAACCTTCATCGCCATATCAGCATCAGTCATAATGGGATTATTACGTTTGCCGTTGCCATCAACCGCGAACGGCTTATCCTCTTCTTTAATCGCGACAGGTTCCCATTGCCACGCACCTGCTGGGCTCTTTTTAAGTTCCCACTCATGGTTGAGTAGTAATTCGAAATAGCCGTTATCCCACTGAGTAGGATTGGTTGTCCACGCCCCTTCAAGGCCACTGGTTATTGCATCTGCACCTAAGCCGTTACCTTCTTGATGATTCCAACCAAGGCCTTGTTCGTTAATATCAGCTGCTTCTGGTTCAGGGCCTAGTTTCGCTGCATCACCATTACCATGACATTTACCTACCGTGTGACCACCAGCAGTAAGCGCCACTGTTTCTTCGTCGTTCATTGCCATTCGAGCGAAAGTTTCACGCACATCGTGGGCGGTTTTTTGTGGGTCAGGCTGACCATCAACCCCTTCTGGGTTAACATAAATTAATCCCATCATTACTGCAGCTAATGGATTTTCTAAGTCGCGCTCACCTGAATAACGACTGTTGTCATTTTCTGATGTGGCAAGCCATTCTTTCTCTGCGCCCCAATAAGTATCTTTTTCTGGGTGCCAAATATCTTCACGGCCAAACGCAAAGCCATAAGTTTTTAACCCCATCGACTCATAGGCGATGGTGCCAGCATAGGCAATTAAATCTGCCCAACTTACCTTGTTGCCGTACTTTTTCTTAATAGGCCACAGTAAACGACGCGCTTTATCGAGGTTGGTATTATCTGGCCATGAATTAAGCGGTGAAAAGCGTAAATTGCCAGTGCCTGCACCACCGCGACCATCTGCAACGCGATAACTACCCGCAGCATGCCATGTCATGCGGATCATTAAACCGCCATAGTGGCCCCAATCAGCAGGCCACCAATCTTGGCTGTCAGTCATAAGTGCGGTTAAATCGGCTTTCAGCGCAGAAAAATCAAGCTGCTTTAATTGTTCGCGGTAATCATAATCGCTACCGAGTGGGTTAGTTTTTGAATCATGTTGATGCAAAATATTGAGATTGAGGGTATTAGGCCACCAATCTGTGTTCGATTTTCCAGTTTGCGTAATACTTCCTGATGTAAATGGGCATTTACTTGATGACATCGCGCATCTCCTTTGTTTGTCTGACGGGTTCATTGAGACGACATTTTTATTAAAACGACTAACAAGCAGCGTTTTTTCACGCTTAAAAGAATCCGTGTGCCAATTGCCTATGTGGAAATAATGCTAGGCAAGAATGCAGGGGAAGCATTCTGAATTGAGATAACCGAACCACTCATACCTCAATTAAACGCATCAAAATTGCTTTATTTTGCTCGTTAAAATCAGTTAACAATTCATGTCGGTGAACGTAAAAATATTTATACGCTCAATTAGTTATACAGGATCAAATGCTGTTTTGCAGTGCCAAGGTCAAAAAAACATCAAAATTCATGATCTGGCAAATACTTAGATTACGGCTTTAACCCGCATAACATTTGTCTTTTAATTCATTTTCAAAAAGCTGCTGTAGCAATACAATATCACTGGTTCTTACATAATTAGGCCTAACCACAAGCGCTATTGTGCGATGCGGACCTGGCTCGTTTAAATGTACCGCAGCCAGCTCACCTTCGTTTTTCACTAGTTGATCAAGGGCCATTTGAGGTACTAAGGTTGTGCCTAGTTTACCGGCAACCATTTGAATTAATGTGTGTAAACTGGTTGAGTCTAGTTGATTGTCGTTGTTGGTGTTTTCTAATTTACATGCCGCTAGTGCATGCTCTTTTAAGCAGTGGCCATCTTTTAGCAACATTAATTTGTCGAGATCAAACTCATTGGTGGTAATTTCACGCAAATTTAGTGCACATTCGTCTTTATGACTCACCCAGTAAAAGTCTTCTTGCCAAAAATTAAATGCCATTAAACCGTCAATATCGTATGGCAAGGCTAAAATTGCAGCATCAAGCTCACCTTCGCGCAGTTTTTCAACCAATACATGTGATTGGTCTTCAACGATTTTCAACTTAAAGTCGCTGTATTCAGTGCGCACTTTCGGCAATACCTTTGGCAGTAAAAAAGGGCCAATCGTCGGTATTACACCAATCGTCATCGGGCTTGCTAGCGGCGCTTTATTGGACTTTGCCAGCAACGTCAGTTCGTCTACTTCAAGTTTAATGCGCTTGGCTTTTTCAAGAATTAACTTACCTTCGTCAGTAATAAACACATGTTTATTGTTACGCTCAAAAATAGTCACACCTAATTGTTTTTCTAGCTCATGTACCGCGGTACTAAGCGTTGATTGCGAAACATGGCAATTGTCTGCGGCCTTTTTAAAATGTAGCGTTTTTTCAACGGCTAAGGCGTAATGAAGCTGTTTCAATGAAATCATTATAGTTCTTATAAATCGAATGTTTTTTCAATAATAATCGATTTACACGAAATAACCACATCACTGACTCGGCTGTTTCTATTCCCAACACTAAAATGAAAATAAAACAACTAAACTTCAATAAGTTAAGCCATAATTCAAAAATACCGATGGTGACTATGTGTTTTTTTGATTAGCGTTTTCAAAAAAAATATGGCAGGAAAAATGTTTACATAACAATTATCTAAAAAAACGAATATCAACTTAGTAATTATCAAATTTAGTTATTTAAATTCCCTTCTATACTTTGCTGCGTTAATACACCCATAAATCATAAGGGGAATTCAAAAATGAAATCCGTTCAGATATTAAAATATACTTCTATTGCCGCTGTTGTAGCACTATCTTTAAGCGCAACATCTGCATTTGCTAAAGACACGATGAGCAAGCCCAAAGGCGCGATTGGTATGGGCAAAGTAATGCCTAACCAAGCGAAATCGAACCTATTTTGGTGGCCAAATCAACTCGATTTAACACCACTTCGCGATCACGATGTGCGCTCAAACCCATTAGGTGAAGACTTTAATTATAAAAAGGCATTTACACAGCTTGATATGGATGCACTTAAAAAAGACATCGATTTTGTGCTTACTGACTCACAAGAATGGTGGCCTGCCGACTGGGGTAACTATGGCCCATTTTTTATTCGTATGACGTGGCATGCCGCGGGCACTTACCGTACGCTTGATGGCCGTGGTGGCGCGGGCGGTGGTCAACAACGCTTCAACCCATTAAACAGCTGGCCAGATAACGGTAACCTAGATAAAGCACGTCGCTTACTGTGGCCTGTAAAACAAAAATACGGTGAGCTTATCTCTTGGGGTGACTTAATTGTACTTGCGGGTAATGTAGCTTTAGAAAATATGGGCTTTAAAACGTACGGCTTTGCCGCTGGACGTGATGATGACTGGGAACCGGATATGGTTTACTGGGGTCCAGAAGTTGAAATGTTAGCAAGCGATCGTCGCGATAGCGATGGCAAATTAAAGCGCCCACTGGCTGCAGTTCATATGGGCTTAATTTACGTAAACCCTGAAGGCCCAAGTGGCGTACCCGATCCACTTGGCTCAGCTAAAAATATTCGTGAATCATTTGCACGTATGGCTATGAACGATGAAGAAACGCTTGCACTTATCGCAGGTGGCCACACCTTTGGTAAAATGCACGGTGCTCACAAAGCGAATAAGTGTTTAGAGAAAGAACCGGGTGCAGCGCCAATTGAGCAACAAGGTTTTGGCTGGAAAAACAAATGCGGTAAAGGCCATTCAGAAGACACAGTTACCAGTGGATTAGAAGGTGCGTGGACACAAGCACCAACCAAGTGGACATCACTATACCTATCAAACTTACTTAATTTTGAGTGGAAACAATCACGTAGCCCTGCTGGTGCGATTATTTGGGTACCTACCGATGAGTCGTTACATAAATCAGTTCCGGATGCGCACGTTAAGGGCAAGTACAATCCACCTGTGATGAATACAGCAGATTTGGCGTTAAAATTTGACCCAGAATACCGCAAAATTGCAGAGCGCTTTTTGGCAGATCCTGAAGAATACCGCCTCGCATTTGCCAAAGCGTGGTTTAAATTAACCCACCGCGATATGGGTCCACTTGATAATTACTTAGGTGACGAATATCCAAAACAAGCGCATATTTGGCAAGATCCTATCGACAAACCAGATTACAAACTAGTAAGTGATAAAGACATTAAAAAACTAAAAGCGCAAATTTTAGATTCAGGTCTTTCAGTATCTGAACTCGTCGCAACAGCATGGGCGTCAGCATCAAGCTACCGTGATTCTGATATGCGCGGCGGTGCAAATGGTGCACGTATCGCACTTGCGCCACAAAAAGATTGGCAAGTAAATAACCCAGCACAAACTGCGAAAGTCATTGCCAAACTTACTGAAATTAAAGATGAGTTTAATGACCGAACTTTTGGTCGCAGCAAAATTTCACTTGCTGATATGATAGTACTCGGAGGTGCAGCTGCAGTTGAGAAAGCAGCTAAAAATGCAGGGGTTAAAGTAAGCGCACCATTTGTTGCCGGGCGTGGTGATGCAACCCAAGCACAAACTGATGTAAACTCATTTTCATTACTAAAACCAAGTGCTGACGGTTTTAGAAACTACTATGAAAAAGGTTATTACAAATCACCAACCGACGCCTTAGTAGATAAAGCAGATCAGCTCGCTCTAACTGTACCTGAAATGACGGTATTAGTTGGCGGTATGCGGGTGCTAAATACCAATACAGACGGCTCAAGCAATGGCGTATTTACAGATAAAAAAGACACACTAAACAATGACTTTTTTGTCAACTTGCTTGATATGTCTACTCAGTGGCAAAAAGCAGGCGATGTGTACCAAGGAAAAGACCGTAAAACAGGCGCTGTTAAATACACAGCAACACCTGTTGATTTAATCTTTGGTTCTTCATCTGAATTACGTGCGGTTGCTGAAGTATATGCGTTTGATAATTCAAAAGAACGTTTTGTAAACGACTTTGTAAAAGCATGGACAAAAGTAATGCAACTTGACCGTTTTGATATTAAATAACGAGTGAAGCTACAATCAAACAAAGGCGCATTTAGCGCCTTTTTTATAGCCAAAAAAAAGCCCACAGAAGGTTGTGGGCAAATGGTGTACTTGTGTAAAACAACTACTTGGGAAAACTAACTTTGAACAAATTCTAAAAAACAATTCGTTGAAGTTGTGGCTAGTATGCCAATAGTAAACTTAACCTAAAATTAACGGCTTTCCGGCGACTACACTTTTTGTAATAGTGCTATGTGCTTTACCTGCAAACTAAAATCACCTGCTTGTTTATTGCTAATCATAAAACCAAGCGAGCGCACATCATCAAAACGAAGTTGATAGTCCGACTCAAACTGCCTACCGCGAAACATTAAAACAAAGTCTTGGTCCGACAAATTAAACGTATGTTCTTTACCTGCTTCAGTTTTAAAATGATACACAAACGCAGGGCCGTCGTAATAACCATCCACCCGAAGACGCAGCTGGTACTGTTTACCATCACCTACAACCTTCAAACTAAGGGAATCAATATTGGTATTCTCAAATGAAATAGGCGCTCGAAATGATGCAAAACCACCGTTGTTGGCAAGTGACACATCACCCGTAAAGGTTAATTTATTATCGCCAACAATTACGCGGCTATTTGAAACGCCTCCCATCACCGAGTCGTTTATAACCATCCATTCTAATTGGTTGAGATTGATATTAGCGTGAGTGTTTGCTGCCATAAACATCAACCCCGTAGCAAGAGACAATTTCATTGAACACCTAAACTGTTTTAAGGGTAAATAGTAATACGCTTAAAACAGCTTTTAGGTTTAATACAACAAACATTAGCTAGCGAGTGGTAACCAAACTCACTTTTACCTATTTAATATTAGGGAGTGTAAATTGGTCCGCATCTAAATGGGCAGGAAACTTTTCTTTGAATGCGTTTAATGCCAATTTAGTCAGTTCAACTGTGATTACTTGCGTTTGGTTATCCTCGGCGGCAACGAGCGTTTCACCCGTAAAGTCATAGGCAGCCGTACCGCCATTGTGTGCAACACCATTACCATCATCACCGACGCGATTAACAGCGAGTACGTAACATTGATTTTCAATTGCCCTCGCCTGCAATAAGGTATCCCAAATACGGCGACGTGCTGCAGGCCAATTAGCCACATTAACCATTACATCGTAGTCGTTGCGACTGCGTTGAAATACTGGGAAACGTAAGTCGTAGCACACCTGAGGTAACAACCTAAAACCATTTATCGTAATGATTTTTCGCTCAACACCGGCATTTACAAAATCACCTTCGTTACCTAAACAAAACAGATGGCGTTTATCGTAAAATTCCACCGTGCCATTTGGCCTACACCAGTAAAAGCGGTTCGCTTTTTTGCCTTGTTGGCTCACTAACACCGAACCCGCCAATACTGCATTTAAACCTTTTGCTTGTGCTAACATCCAATCTAAAATTGGTCCTTGCTTTGGCTCTGCAACATCTAAATTAATGGCAAAACCTGTAGCAAAAGTTTCAGGTAACAAAATTAAATCAACCGAATCTAGATTGCTCAGCTGTTCGCTTAAGCTATTTAAATTTTTAGTAACGTCTAGCCATGCAATATCACTTTGCACTAAGGCGACTTTTAAGCTGTTATTTATAGCTGACATAACTTCTCCGCAGCGGCGATTAGGGTGGCGTCTTCCTTAGCAAAACATAAGCGAATCACACGATCGCCAGGGGCATTTTCATAAAACACGCTAAGAGGAATGGCAGCAACACCAACTTCTTTTACTAAATACTCGCAAAATGCCACATCATCTAATTCTGAGATGGCGGAATAATCAAGCAATAAAAAATAGGTACCTTCACTTGGTAACAGTGTAAAACGACTATTTGCTAATGCATTACTTAACACATCGCGCTTGTGCTGATAAAACGCACTTAATTCGTCAACGTGGTTTGGCTCTTCTTTAAGCATATCGGCTAATGCCAGTTGCGCGGGGGTAAAGCTAGAAAATGTCACATACTGGTGAATTTTACGAAACTCCACCATCAGCTTTTCAGGGGCAACACAGTAACCCATTTTCCACCCCGTGCAGTGGAAGGTTTTACCAAAACTCGAAACCACAAAACTGCGGGAAAACAGTGCGTCATCGCCAAGCGCGCTTAAATGTGTGGCACCATCAAAGCAAATATGCTCGTAAACTTCATCGCTGATGAGGTACAAATCCTGCTGTTCAAGCAGTAGCTTCAACGCATTAATGTCTGTTTGTTTTAGCGTTTTAGTACTTGGGTTATGTGGCGAATTAATAATAATCGCTTTGGTTTTATCGGTAATTGCGCCCGTGACCTGCTGCCAATCTATTTGGTAATTGGGCGCTGTTAACGCGATATGAACCGCTTTACCACCGGCAAGTTCAATCGCTGGCTGATAAGAATCATAAGCCGGGTCAAACACTATCACTTCATCATCTGGGCTTACGAGTGCCTGAATTGCGACATAAAGCGCTTCTGTTGCCCCTGATGTAACGGTTACCGATGCCTCTGGTGAAATAGTTAAAGCGTACTTTCGCAAAACCAAATCAGCAATTTGCTGCTGTAATGCGGGTACTCCACTGGATGGCGAATATTGATTAAACCCTTGTGCACTGTAAAGGTTCAGTTTGTTTTTAAGCGCTTCAGGCGTATCAAACTCTGGAAAACCTTGCGATAAATTAAGCGCTTGGTGTTCATTTGCCAATGCGGTCATTTGCGAAAAAATACTGACGCCTAAATTTGGTAATTTACTTTGCACACGATACCTCTAATCTTGATGGTGCTTTAACAAAAGCGATGCTATCATTGCCAAAAACGGATGTATAGCCGTCTAAATGTTTTGAGTTTTTATTTTCGAGTAACCTATTATGCATAATGATGCCGCAAAAAGTGCATTGATTGAAGTGGGTCGTTGGGTCAGCAATAAAGGCTGGGTACCGGCAACTGGTGGTAATTTTTCAATTAAAACAGACACAGGTTTTGTTGTCACCGCAAGTGGCCATGATAAAGGATACCTTGCCCCTGAACACTTTTTAGAGCTCGATCAGCAAGGCGCTATTAGCAAAGGCCAAGGAAAGCCATCTGCCGAAACGGCACTTCATTTAAAATTGTACCAACTTCAGCCAAGCACTGAATGTGTATTACATACCCACTCCGTTGCCGCCACTGTGTTATCGCGTTTTATAAAAGGTGATACCTTGGCAATTCACGGCTATGAAATGCAAAAATCATTACGCGGCATCAACAGTCACGAAAGTACGCTTTCTATAGCCATTATTGATAATGACCAAAATATTGATCGCTTGGCAGAACTTGTTGCAAAACGCCACGAGCAAGAGCCAATTATTCATGGTGTGCTTATTCGAGGTCATGGTTTATATGCGATGGGCAACAGTGTAGCTGAAACACGTCGCCACATTGAAGGGCTGGAGTTTTTATTTGCATGCGAACTTGAGCGCATTAAGTTGGAGTCATCACTATGATTAAGGCCATCATTACCGACATTGAAGGCACAATTACCCGCATTTCATTTGTAAAAGATATTTTGTTTCCGTATGCGGCAAAACATATTGCTGCATTTGTTGAAGAAAACCAAAGCGATGCCACGGTAAGCGTGCAAATTGATGCAGTAAAAGCTGAACTTGCTAGGCCAGACGCCAGCCTTACCGAGGTCATAGATGCACTGCAACATTGGATTGCAACGGATCAAAAAATTACACCACTTAAACAATTGCAAGGCCTGATTTGGCAAACGGGCTATCAACAAGGTGATTTCACAGGCCATATTTACCCAGATGCCTATGATTTTTTAAACCAGCAAAAAGATGCGGGCATAAGCCTTTTTGTTTATTCGTCTGGCTCGGTAAAAGCACAGCATTTATTGTTTGAACATTCTGACTATGGTGATATTCGCCCACTGTTCAGCGATTATTTTGATACCCATGTTGGCGCTAAAAAAGACTCAAGTTCATACACCAATATTCTTGAAAAGATTGGTTTTGCTGGCTCTGAGGTGTTGTTTTTAAGCGACACCGTGGCAGAACTTGATGCTGCTCAAAGTGCGGGCATGCACACCTTGCAGCTATGGCGTGATAACCAAGAAAAAAGCGACCAACACCCAGCAATTGACGATTTTAACCAATTTGATGAAGCATTATTTGTATGAGCAAACTCACTATTTACCGTCACGACGATGCAGCAAGCGCACAGCTAGAGAGCGAAAACTTTACTGAAATTCAGCAACAACTTAATCAAGTAGGTGTGATATTTGAAAACTGGCAAGCAGCATTTGAAATTGACGCAAGCCATAGTTCAGATGATATTTTAAACGCCTATGACGCCGATATTAAACGTGTGCAACACGACGGCGGCTACCAAACGGTGGATGTAATTTCACTTACTAAAGGTAATTCGGCGGCAGCTGAATTAAGACAGAAGTTTTTATTTGAGCATACGCATAGCGAAGACGAAGTACGCTTTTTTGTCAAAGGCCAAGGCTTATTCTGCCTGCATTTAGGCAACAAAGTGTATCAAGTGCTTTGCCAACAAGGTGATTTAATTTCAGTGCCGGCTAACACTAAGCATTGGTTTGATATGGGCAGCGATCCTGAATTTACCGCAATCCGTTTTTTCGATAACGAAGCCGGTTGGGTGGCACAAAGCACCGAAAGCAAGATTGCCACTGAGTTTCCAATCTTAGATTAGGTAAACAAAAAAGAGCACCATTTGGTGCTCTTTTTATATTTAATAAGGCTTATTAGAGCTGTTTTAACGCGCCGTTTTTTGCTTGCTGCAAATTGTAAACTCCGGTATCAAGTACCCAACCCGTCACCAGGTGTGCTGGCGTTACATCAAAGGCAGGGTTAAACACCTTGGCATTGTTTGGTGCCCATTGGCACTCACCAAAACTACCACTGACACCTTTTACCTCAGCATCAGCACGCTCTTCAATTGGGATATGTTGACCACTTTCACAGTCAACATCTAAAGTGGTGATTGGTGCAACCACATAAAATTCTACATTATGAAAATGTGCCAGCACGGCCAAATTATAGGTGCCGACTTTATTGGCAAAATCACCATTAGCTGCAATGCGATCTGCACCCACAAAAATCTTATCTACTTTACCCGCAGCCATTAAACTTGCGGCCATATTGTCACAAATAAGGGTGTACGGAATTTGCCAACTTTCAAGCTCAAATGCCGTTAAACGACCGCCTTGCAGTAATGGGCGTGTTTCATCGACCCAAACATGAATATCACCGTATTTTTGATGGGCGTGGTGGATAACACCCAGTGCTGTGCCCACCCCTGCTGTTGCTAACGCGCCAGTATTGCAGTGAGTTAAAATATTATCGCCCGGTTTTATAAGCGTAGCGCCTAGGCTTGCCATGGCTTCACACAGCGCAATATCTTCATTAAATAGCTGCTCGGCAGTAGTTACCAATGCATCAACAAAATTAGTTTCAGCTAATGCTTGGCGCATACGCTTCATGCAATGCATTAAATTAACCGCTGTTGGACGCGTTGCCTCTAAATCATTTATTGCTTCTGCAAGCTGGCTATGCGATACGCCTTGCTCTGCTAAATGGGCAACTAACAGGGTTGCAGCTAAACCAATTAGCGGCGCCCCACGCACTTTTAACGTCAAAATCAATTCTTGCATCTCAGCCACACTGTTACACACATGCCAATGCTGCTGATGTGGTAAAAGGTACTGATCTAAAACGAATAACTGTCCGCCTTGATATTTAAGACTGCGCGCGAGCAAATTTTGCATGCTGTGAAACTCCGAAATATTAACGCGCTCATTTTACACCAAGACACAAAGAAGTATAGACATCTAAACATTCATCAGTATGGAATTCTGTAATTATCTGTATTTTTGAATAGCGAACACCATGGCTGACTATATTGCTTTTGATAATGAGCGTGCACTTAACTATGTTGCACAGTTAAACGAATTTTTTGCCCCAAATGCACAATTAACCTGTAATGAGTTTGGTGATGGCAATCTCAATTTAGTCTTTCGCATCGCTGATGAAAACGGTAACAGCATTATTTTAAAGCAGGCATTACCCTATGCCCGTTGTGTTGGTGAGTCGTGGCCGTTAACCCTTGATAGAGCACGTATTGAAGCGGCTGTACTTGAAAGGCATGTCGCGGTGTGCAAACCATTCACAGCAAAAGTGCTGCACAAAAATACCGAACTTGCCCTAACCATTTTGGAAGATTTAGGCCATATGGCGATTTTGCGTGGCGAACTAAATCAGGCAACAACCTTTCCAAACTTAGGCAGCCAACTTGCAAATTACCTGGCAACCACCAGTTTCTATTACTCAGACTTTTACTTAACACCTGCAGAAAAGAAAGCCTTAGTAAGTGAATTCACAAACCCTGAGCTGTGCGCCATCACTGAAGACTTATTCTTTGATGATCCGTACCGCACCTCTCTGCGCAATAACTACCCAGCGACACTTGAAAGTGAGGTAAAGAAGCTTAAGCAAAACACCGAACTGCTCGTTAAAGTGGCTAAATTAAAGCAGCTATTTTTATCGTCGCCACAAAGCTTATTGCACGGCGATGTGCATTCAGGCAGCATTTTTGTTGATGCGCAGTCGACTAAGGTGATCGATCCAGAATTTGGTTTTTTTGGCCCAATTGGTTTTGATTTAGGCTCATTTATTGGTAACTTTTTACTTAATTATTGTGCACAAAATGCCCGTATTAGTGAAATTCCAAAACGCCGCCAAATGCAAACCTACTTACTGACGACGATTCAGCAAGTAATCAACGAATTTACAGCAACCTGGCTTTCACTTGCTAAACAGCATACCCGTGATTTATCGCTTCAGGCACCAGGCTATGCAGAATATTTTGTCAATCAAATCATTAAAGATGCGCTTGGCTTTGGCGGCACTGAGCTTGTGCGCCGCACCATTGGCCTTGCCCATGTGTCAGACATTGATGGTATTGAAGATGAAACAGCACGACTGCAAGTACAGCAGCAAACATTAATACTAGGTGAGCAACTTATTTTACATGCTGAGACTGCTCACGATAAAGAATCAGCATTTAATCTGATTATTAGCCTTGTTCAGTAAAAAGAAGCTCAGTAAAAATCAGCTCTATAAGTTTCAGCCTAAAAAGCCAGTAACCCTGTTACTGGCTTTTTTCTAAAGTGTTTTAGTTTATGTATCTTCCCACTTTAGTAGCGACCTCTAAACATCTTAATTTCCCTTAAATACCTCAAGGTTTACCAATTAATCGCTAGCTATGGTTCTTTTTAAACAACCAATGTGCAATTTGAAGATTCACAACCAAGCCGATTAAACGCCCATAATCATGCATAAGTTCAGCTCCAACTTTGCCCATTAACATCGCAATAATTTCTAAAAATAGTGGGCTAACAACCGCTAAACTAGCAGCTGCTGCAAAATACACCCAACGCTGATGCTGTTTGAAATCCTTTTTAATTGCATACTTAACAGCAATAACAAACGTTAAGAAAATAGCTATCGCAACTATCACCAAACTCACATAGCGCGCGCCAAATTCATTAGGCGAAAATACATGATGCATCCACACACCAGACGCCGCCATCACACATGCTGAAATAAAAGCAAAGTAGCCATTAATTTTATGATAGCGCGGTTTTGTTTGTCTTAACTTTGGTGAAAACTGAAATGGCATTGTTAAAAAAAACACAATACCTGATATGCCATGGCAAATAATCACCAGTGGCATATCAAAATAGCGCGCGTTAATCATTTCACTAAGTGGTGACTCAACACCACTACCCATTACAACTAAAGCAAAAATAAATACTGCCGGTATTGCAGGAATACCTATCATAAAGAGTAAAAAGCTAACGCCAGCCCAATTAAACGGTGTTTTTAATTCTTTTGGTTCTATCATCATTGTATTTTGGTATGTCATTTTTTCATCCTTACGCCATACGCTAGTTAAGTTAGAAACGATTATGTAAAATACCTAAAGCAATATCGTTCTAATCTGTTGAGCAGAACCACAAAGAAACAACAAAAAAATAAGATATTGTTTATAAAGAAATAAAAGGATTTAACTTGCAACCATCAGAGATTTACTTATTTGCGATTAACATTGCAACAATTACCTTATTAGGCTTTAACGCAAGTTTACTTATTACTAAAAAACGCCAAAATTTCGGCTATGCGTACCTTTCTTGCTGCTTTATTGCCATTGCAATTGTGATATGCCAACCCAGCTTAAAATTACTCGCACCAGAGTGGCGGCAAACGCAACTTATCGTATCGTTACCTGCATTATTAATCATTGCCCCGAGCTTTTGGTTTTACATTAAAAGCCTTACAGCAGAATCGAAATGGACGCTTACCAAACACGACAAATGGCATTTTGCACTGCCCGCAATCGGACTATTTATTTCACTTTTCACATTAGTTTTACCTAACGAAATTCAACACGGACTTTTGGTCGACGGTGATGATGTGGTACTTGAAAGCGTATCACCCTTCTTGCGATATAGTGTGTATGTTGGATTAATTATCACCTTTTTATTGGTGATTGGCTGGGTATTACAATCGGCATTTTATGTGGTTAAAACCATTATTCGTTTAAACCGCTACCGCACACATTTAAAAGATATTTTTGCGACAACAGAACAAAAAGAAATGGGTTGGCTTACAGCGCTTGCACTTTTAGTAGGTATTCCTTGGGGATTATTTGCCATCAATTTAACACTCAATAATTTGCTCTTTCCAAGTGAAATGTATACGCCCTTTTCAAGCTTACTCTTACTCATAGCCGTAATCTTTTTAGCGACTTGGGCGCTTCGCCAAAAGCCAGGTTTTGAAGAAATATTTGATGACATTAGTAAAGATGATGAACCTACTGTGTTGTCAGCGGAGCAGAATAAATATAAAACTTCGGTATTAAGTGAAGATAATTTACAGCACATTGCAAACAAATTGGAAAACGCAATGCAGACCGACCAAGAGTATTTAAACGCCGCCTTGTCATTGCCAGTACTTGCAAAAAGTATCAATACTTCATCCAACTATATTTCTCAAACATTGAACGAGCGTTTAAAAGTCAACTTTTTTGATTATGTAAATGGCTACCGTGTAAAACACGCTAAGAATGAACTCACAAATAGTAATAAAACTGTTCTCGATATTGCAATGGATGCGGGTTTTAACTCTAAATCAGCGTTTTACACCGCGTTTAAAAAATACACCGGGTTCACCCCAATGCAATATCGCAAGCAGCACACTAGCCTCTGACGCATCGAAGCTGCAGTGCTTAGAGTAGCTCGCGCTATTTTACCACCTGCTACAGCCTCTTCTCACCATAACTGACAAACAAGCGTTAGGTTTTAAACTTTTTAACCAACGCAGTTAAAGCGGCTGAAAGCGATGCCAGGCTATTGGCATTTTCATCAGCGTCATTGGCAAGCCCGGAAATTTCATCCGCACCGGTTTTAATATCCACAACGTTGCGATTAATCTCTTCCGCTACATGTTGCTGCTCTTCTGCTGCGGTGGCTATTTGCGAGTTCATATCACTAATAAGGTCAACCGAATGCGTAATGGAATCAAAACTGGCTTGCGCTTGTTTTGTGAACTCAACGGTTTGCGAGGATATATCGAGGCTTTGTGACATCTCTTTTGAAATCGCTTGGGTCATATTTCTAAGTTTACCAAGTTGCTGTGCAATTTCTTCTGTTGATTCGGATGTACGTTGTGAAAGCGCACGTACTTCGTCTGCTACCACCGAAAAGCCTCTGCCTTGTTCGCCTGCGCGCGCTGCCTCAATTGCGGCATTAAGTGCTAACAAATTTGTTTGCTCAGCAATACCACGGATCACATCTAAAATTGTGGTAATGCTTTCACTTTCACTGTCTAAATCACGCACATTTTGCTCTGTACTTGCGATAGTGTCTGACAGCCCCGACACACTAGATACCGTTTTATTAATTAACGATTGCCCTTCAACGGCTGATTGTTTAGTTGAATTGGCTGAATCTGCTGCCGATGCGCAGCTTGATGCAACTTCGTTGGCGGTCGCCGCCATTTCATTAATAGCGGTAGAAGCTTGCTCAAGCGCTAATTGTTGCGTCATTAACGATGAATTCATCGACGTAACTAAACGTGAGCTAACTTCCGATGCGTTGCTTACATTAGCAGAAGAGCCATTAATCTCTCGCACCAAATCAGCAATCGAATTTAAAAATTGATTAAAGCTATTAGCCAGTTGTCCAGTTTCGTCTTGCGTACGAATTTTTAAACGTTGGGTTAAATCGCCTTCACCTTGCGAAATATCTTCAAGACCACGGGTCACCTCAACAATCGGACGAGATATTAATTTAGAAATATACACCGAGAGTACAGAAAAGATACCAATCAGAATTAAGCTCACCACAATAATTATCACCATCAGCGTATTTGCTTTCGCCATTACTTCTGATTTTTTAAGCAGGCCGATAAACTTCCAATCGAGTTTGGCTGAGGTATACACATTGGCAAGATAAACATCGCCATCAATTTCAATGGTGGTATCGCCAGATTCCATGCGGCTTAATCCAGCGTATAGATTGTTTTTAACACTCGCAAATTCTTTAAAATTATTCTCAGGGTGTTTGGCATCAACCAAAATTTTGCCCGAATCTTCTATTAACATTAAAAAACCCGACTCACCCATTTTGATATTTTGGATCATGCTCGTTAAGCCTTTTAACGACACATCCATGCCCGTTACACCAAAATTGCTACCTGCACTATCTTTAATAGACATCACGGTGGAGACAATCACCGCGTCATCAGGTTCCCAATAATACGCTTGGGTACGAATCGGTTTCGTTGTCGCGCCTGTGCCTGTTTTAAACCAAGGGCGCGGTCGTGGGTCATAGTTAGCGCTCACACTGCCTTTTGGCCATTGCGTATAGCCACCTTGTTGATTACCCATGTAAATATAGGAAATGCCCTCGTGTGATTCACCAAATTGTGAAAACAAATCGAATACCCGTTGTTCAATTACGTCGTTTTGTTCTGGCGTAATTTGACTCGAGGATGCGCTATTCATATATGTTTTAATACCGCTTTTGGCCGCCACTAAATCGGGGTGTTTCGCAATGTACACAACGTCTTTACTGATCTCTTCGAAAAAAAGCGAAATCGCTTTGTCTATCTGCGTCACTTCTCGCGTATTGGCAATAGTAAAATTATCGTGCGCTAAATTGCGGGTCTGATTAATCATGATCACAGCAATCACAACAATAGGCAGTGTTATGGTAACTAAAAAAGCAATGATAAGTTTTTTGGAAATCGACATTGATCTAACTACATATGACTAGTATTGAATTAAATATGGTTTGCAATCTAGTGCTAGTCAACTTCATAATTTATGGTCTAAGCTATTTTAAAGTCATCTATTTACATGGTATTTATGTTGAACTCGAAACCCCTTTTATTTACCTCGCTGTTTGCACTTACAATTTCGGCGCCGCTCGCAGCATCGCCCTCATTGGCAGGCGGCTTTTGGATTAACTACAGCTTTAACGAAGACACCCACGAAACCGATTTTGGCGACCAAGCAATTATTGGTTACTTGGATGGTGCAAAATCAGATAAGTCACCTTGGTTTTACTCTGCAGAATTTCGCCTAGGGCCCGGCAGTTTTACCGACGTTGATAACAATTCAAGCGGGCAAAAATACGTTATGCATAAAGCATGGCTAGGTTATGCTATTAATGACAATAACTCACTGACCTTTGGCAAAAGCCAAGTGCCATTTGGCTGGAAAACCGCTAATTTTTGGCCAGGGGACATATTTTTAGCCGCTTACGGTGACCAAATGGATGTCGGCGTAAAATACCAAGGTGGTGTTAACCAATTCAATTACCAACTTGCCTATTATTTGGCTGATGACTGGGCAAGTAAATCAACCGACAGCACCGATGACAATCGCCACTGGGGCAGCAGTTCTACCTACCGAAAAGTAGACACCGCAGTTGTTGATTTTTCTTACACATTTAACAAACAACACACCTTTGCCGCATCCTACCAAAACGGTAAACTAGAGGAGTTGATCACAGGAGACCGACGTACCGATGGCGAACACAGCGCTTATGTAATTTACTACCAAGGCCAATTTGACCAGCTTACTACCAAACTCAGTTACATTGACGGTAAGCGCGATTTACCACAGGCTTATCTTGCAGCCAATCCCGATGTCGCAAGCACAATCGACAACACCCGCTATGCTGGCGAAATTGGTTATACGTTGGGTGATTGGTATTTTGTATTAGATGTGACCTTAGCTAAATCAAACACCAATGGTGTAGACGGTGACACTGTTTATGCGTTTGCGCCGGGCGTGCGATACGACTATGGCCCGGGATGGCTATACCTTGAATACCTCAATCAAGATGCGTATTTCGACCGCAATATGCAAATCAATCAAGGGGACTTTGCGGCGTGGTACCTTACCTTCGATTACTACTGGTAAATACTAAAGCGTAACTTAGTGCCACATTACACTCATACTAAGGCAGATAACCAATATCTGCCTTAACGTTTATTTTAACAATTCAATGCAAATATAACTAAAGTGCGTTCTTTATTGCAGCAACCACTGAAACGCAATCTTCGCGTGTCACATCTTTATGAAGTACCAACCGAATTTGCTCGCCAGGGCAAATATTAACGCCTTGACGATAAAGTGAGTCGGCAAATTCAGTAACTGGCTTAGTCGCATGATATTGCACAAACACCATATTGGTTGCCTGCAAAGTAACACTTATACCGTCGATATTAGACAGCTCTGTCGCTAAAAACTCGGCGTTTTCATGGTCTTCAACCAAGCGGTCAATATTGTTTTCTAGGGCATACAAACCCGCAGCTGCAACAATACCTGCCTGGCGCATGCCGCCGCCAAGCATTTTACGCCACTTATGTGCTTCATGAATAAAGGCTTTTGAACCACATAGCACACTACCAAGCGGCGCTCCGAGGCCTTTCGATAGGCAAATCGATACCGAATCCATTTGCGAGGTAATGTCTTTAATCGCAACTTGATGATGCACCGCAGCGTTAAATACCCGCGCGCCATCTAAGTGCAAGCCTAAACCATGTTCGTCACAAAACTTGCGGGCGTTGGATAAATAAGCCATTGGCAGCGGTTTACCCGAAACCGTATTTTCAATCGACAAAAGACGCGTGCGCGCGTAATGGTGATCGTTCGGCTTAATTTTTCGTTTAACTAATTCGAGTGACAAGCTGCCATCTTTTTCAAACTCTATTGGCTGTGGCTGAATGCTGCCAAGCACTGCTGCACCACCACCTTCATATTTATAGGTATGGGCGTCTTGACCAACAATGTATTCATCACCACGCTGACAATGGGCCATAAGAGCCAATAAATTACTTTGCGTGCCACTTGGCGCAAATAATGCGGCCTCGTGGCCGGTTAATTCTGCGGCTTTGCGCTGCAACGCATTTACCGTTGGGTCGTCACCAAATACATCGTCACCGACAGGAGCATTGGCCATCAATTCGCGCATTGTTGCACACGGTGTGGTTACGGTATCACTGCGTAAATCTATCATATTTTCATTGCTTTAAACTGGTTCTGAGAAGGCCTCACTGTAGCTTGGCAACACAACAAAGACAATTACATTGCGCTAATCAAATAAAGCGTAATGCGAGCGATTCTCATCGCACAAAGGTTTACTTTACTTTAATGTTATAATATAACATAAATCAATTTTTCTCAGTAACACTAAAACACTTGTTATCTTCAGTCCCGTTTTAGTGCTGTTTCATTCATTAATAACTTTTGGTTGTACAAGCATTATGCAAAACAACACTCTTAGTGTTTCGGCCTTAACCAAGCAGTTTGGCAACAAAACCGCAGTGAGCGAGTTGAGCTTTAACTTACATTCAGGCGAGGTTTACTGCCTACTTGGTTCTAACGGCGCCGGTAAAACAACAACATTTAATATGCTTTTGGGCAATACGCTACCCGATGCGGGTGAAGTGCTGCTTAACGGCGACTCAATTTTTGCTAGCAATTTTAAATTAGATCAGCATATCTTTTATCTACCTGAAAACGTTAGTTTATACCCAGAGTTTTCAGCAGTAGAAAACCTTGCATACCTTGCCTCACTGGCATCGCTTGATGTTGATGACCGCGCCCTACGCGATGCGCTTATTCAATGTGGCTTAAATCAAGAAGCGCTCGATAGACCAACGCGTTTTTATTCAAAAGGCATGCGACAAAAAACCGCTATCGCATTGGCACTATTAAAAAATGCCAACCTAATGCTACTTGATGAACCAACTAGCGGCCTTGATCCGGTTGCTACGCGCGAATTTGTCGCCTTAATTAAACAACTTGGCGAAAAAGGGGTAATGACCGTGATGATCACACACGATCTCAGTTGTGCTCATTTACTTGCTGACCGCATCAGTATTTTGCACCAAGGTAAACAAGTTGCCGAACTGCCGCAAAGCGAATCATTCGAGTCACTTGAAAGCACCTATTTATCCCTTGTTTAATTGTTTATTTTCGGAGTAGTTTGTGAAAATCAGCCGCCTTCCTTTATTTCTAAGCGCCATATCGATTGCACTTTGCGCTCAATTCGCTGTGGCAAATCAAGACAAGTCACTTGAATCAATTGTGGTAATTGGTAAATCGTCATCGGTTAGCTCATCTAACCTTGCGGGTTCATTTGATTATATGGGCCGTGAAGAAATTAGTTATCAACATATTGATGATTTAAAAGAGTTATTTACTAAAGTGCCGGGAGTTTATCTATCGCGTTTTAACCAAGGCATCGTGAATACCATTTTATCAATTCGTGGTTTTGCCGGAGACGGGGCCAGCCCTCACGCTAAATTATTGATCGACGGCATTCCAGCGAATATGCACGCAGGTTATGGTGAACTCGACCAGTTATTCCCGATTGCCATTGATCATATCGAAATGTTTCGTGCCACCAGCGATCCCCGTTATGGATTATTTAATATTGCCGGTAACTATCAAGTAAAGTCACGAAGCGACAGCAGTGCTGACCTAGAGCTGACCCTAGGCAGCTTTAATACCCGTGAAATTCAAGGTTATTTTGGCCAAGAAGGTGATACGTTATCACATAGCTACTCTTTAGGTTATCGTAAGAATGAAGGCTATCGTGACCACACCGACATTACCAAAAAAGCCATTTCGGGCCGGTGGGACTGGCAATTAAATAGCGACTCAACACTTGGTGCAATTGCCCGCTATAGCCGATATGAAGGTTCAGCCCCAGGTTATTTGAGCGAACAAGAAGCAAGGGATAACCCAACCATGTCGGCTGATTATGCAAACCAAGATGGTGGCGTGAAAGAAAATCATCATATTAGCCTGCATTACGATACCGCTATTAATAACCAAGTTGATTGGGCAGTAAAAGTTTATAGCCAAAACTTTCAGCGTAATCGTTGGGTACGTTTTTCAGCGCACAGTGATATTCAAAACCGTTTTGATGATCAAGATATGCTCGGCGCAATTTCAACGTTAACATGGCAAATTGACCCAAATTGGACGCTGTTATGGGGCGTTGACCTACAAAACGAAGAGATTATTGAGCAACGTTTTGGCACAGTGGGTCAAACGCGAGAGCGTGATGATCAAGTTGTGAAACGTAACCGTCAGTTTAGTTACGACACAAAAGGCAGTTACCTGCAACTTCAGCATCAGCCAAATGACAAACTGAACTGGAATGTAGCATTACGTGTTGATGACCTCTCGGGTGATTACAGCGAGTTTGCCGCAGATGGTACGCACAGCGACCGTGAAATGTATGATTTTGGCCTAGTTGTTCAACCTAAACTTAATGTGATTTACGCACTTACCGATAACACAGCGGTATTTTTCAATACTGGCAGAAGCTTTCAACACCCAACAGGTAAAGCCGCGTTTACCAGTGGCGATATTAACGCCCGCGAAATGACGCACAACGACGGTGCAGAAATCGGCTCGCAATGGAGTGCAGATGCTGTTGAACTACGCGCATCGTATTGGGTACAAAAAGCCAAAAACGAGTTTGTATTAATTGATGGTGAACAAAAGAACGTTGGCGAAACAACGCGAAACGGTATTGATTTAGCAGGTAACTGGCAGGTATCTAACGCATTTACCGTATGGGCAAATTACTCGTATATCGATACTGAAATTGTCACGCCAAGTGATACCGCAAACGTAACTAAAGGCAATCAATTAAGAAGTATTCCTGATTTTACCGCATCGCTTGGCGCAAGTTTCGACGCCACAGAAAAACTCGTTTTACGCGTTCACTTAGATGCCCAAGGCGATTATTACGTTAATGAAGAAAATGCTGGCAAAAAATACGGTGATTACACTTTGCTCAATGCCAGCGCCGATTACCACCTAGACTGGGCCACCATAAAGTTGCAGCTTAATAACCTCACTGATGAGTACTACGAATATGTATACGATTTTGGTGGTGTAGATAGCAACGGCGTGTACCAAACTGACACCGTTCATTCACCTGGCGATGGCCGTAATGCCAGCCTTTCCCTCTCTATGAGTTTCTAAATTATGTTAACAACAATAGTCAAACAAGAATGGCGGCGATTACGTCGCCACCGTTTAGCGCAAGCCGTGTTAACTCTGGTTGTTGTATTGGTAAGCGTCATTGTATTGAGTCATTGGCAACTACAACAAAATGCCATTGATGCACAGCAAACATGGCAGCAAACCGCCGATGAATTTTGGCAAGCACAACCTGAGCGCCATCCGCACCGCGTTGCACACTATGGCCACGTGGTATTTCGCGAACACTCACCGCTTAGCTTTCTCGATGTTGGTGTCGCGCCATTTAATGGCAACTTCTTATTTTTAGAAGCACACAAACAAAATGCCAGCGCAATCAAAAGCTACCCAGTGAACGCCTCTAGCCTCGCAATTGGTTTTCCGTCTGTTGCCACCTTCTTTTGGTTTGTATGGCCTTTGGTATTAATTATCTTGGCGTACGGCGCAATTAGCGACGAAAAACAAATGAATCGCTACACTTGGCTGTTAAGCCTTGGCCTCACAAAACGTACGTTAATGTCTGCCAAAGCGGTGTTTTACATTGTGTTAAGTACGATTATTGTGGCGTTTATTGCCTCCGTTGCCGCACTGTTTATTGCATTAACTGCACATGTATCTGCCCAACATTGGTTCTCTTTTACAGCAATGATGGCAAGTTTTTGGTTATACAGCATTATGTGGGTTCTGATCATCGTTACTGTGTCGGCAGTTGCCAAAAACAACCTGCAAAGCTTGTTAAGCAGCTTAGCGGTTTGGCTGTTTATTTGTGTGCTCGTGCCAAAAATGGCTGCACCAATTGGGCAAAGCTTAGCGCCTGTTCCTGAGCACGCTAACTTTGTCAGTCAGCTGAAAAAAGATGTAAAGGCAGTCGGCGACTCACACAATCCAAACGATCCCTATTTCAATAGCTTTAAACAATCCGTACTTGACCAATATGGCGTAGATACGATTGAAGAACTACCCGTTAATTACAACGGCTTGATCATGGCTGAGGGCGAGCGCATCACAAGCGATATTTACCAGCGTCATTTACACACGTTAGAGCAAACCTTCGCAGAGCATGAACGCACCCATCAATGGTTATCATGGCTTTCACCTACCTTAGTGCTAAGCAAAGTATCGGTATTACTGAGCGGTAACGACCGCGCCAGTATTGATGAGTTTGCAAAACAAGCCGAGGCCTATCGTTTATCACTGATCCAAGCGCTTAATAAAGTACATACTGAGCAAATTGATCACCATAACGATCGCGTGCAAAAAATAAGTGGCGATGTATGGCGAGATATGGCGCTGTTTGAATTTGAAATGAAACCTGCTCAGCTTCCACTTAAAAACTTACTGCCGTTTTTAGTCTGGCTAATGCTTATCGCTGGCCTGTTTTACCGTGTAGGAGCAAAGCAATCATGAGTTTAGTTAACTTAGAACTAAAACTGCTATTTAGAAATCGCGGATTTCTTTTGCAACTGGCGGTATACCTTGTTTTATCGCTTGGTGCGGTTGTCATTGGCTTTAATCATTACAACAAGCAACTTACCGAAATCGAAAAACAACATCAGTTTGCTGCGGCAGATGTTGTAACGTGGCAAGCCGCTGGCGATAAAGCAACACCAGGTGGACTTGGTTACTATTTACATAGCCCTGCGGTTAAAACACCGAGCCCATGGTCAATTTTATTTAAAGGTGAAAGCCAAGAGTTGCTCACCATCAATCGCATTCGTTTACTAGCGCTGCAAGGACAACTCTACAACGAACCAATAAATAACAGCGAACATTTGCGCCTTACATGGTTAGATTTAGGCTTTGTATGGGTTTATTTATTGCCATTGTTGATTGGCTTTATCACCGTAACGCGACTTGCCGAAGATAAACAAACTGGGCGCTGGCAGTTATTTTCTGCCAACCTATCAACTGGCAGTAAATTATTGATAACACGCATCGCAATCAGCGTAAGTGTGCTGTTTATCTTAAATGTAATGGTACTTTTAGCGGCTACCGCTTTTACGGATATTACGCTATCGCTCGATACCTTGTGGTTACTGACCATTTTGTTTTGCTATATGCTGTTTTGGTCAAGTGTCAGTTATCTCATTAGCAAGTTGGTAAAGCAGACTAATTTATCAGTGCTGGCGTTTGTTGTGAGCTGGCTGGTACTCGCAATTGCCATACCTTCTGCGCGCTTTTCAAGCCAATTAGACGTAAGCCAAAGTAATACTGGCGTATCACTATTAATGACGCAGCGCCAAAGTATTAACGATAGCTGGGATAGAGATAAGCAGGCAGATCTCGATACCTTTTTAGCGGCTTATCCAAAATGGCAAGAAACCAGCAAGCTAGGCGAAGCATTCGACTGGAAATGGTATTACGCCATGCAAACGTTAAGTGACGATGCCGCTAAACCAATGGCAAATGATTATCTAACCCATATTGAAAACGCCAACAAAGCGCCTGTTTTTAGAGCTCTATCGCCTGTGCTAAATGTGGATTTATTGCTAACCCGCCTTGCCAATACCGATAGGCAAAGCGATTTAGATATGAAAACGCAAGTAACCGATTGGTATAACGCACTAAAAGATCACTGGTACCCTTACCTATTTTTTAATAAAACCTATTCGCCACAAGCCATTGCCGATGCACCAAAGTTTAGTTATTTAGCAAGTACATCTAAAGATGCGCTGCAATTGCTGTGGTTGCTGTTACTTACTGCGTGTTTAATTGCGCTAAGTTACAAACGCAAATCCTAGTTCCAATTCTAGCCAAAAATTGGATTCTGTTGTCACACCCAAAGGAAGCATTTGCTTCCTTTTTTATAACATCAAAACCTTGACTTAAAGCTGACTTGAAGTTGCAAAATCCCCTTTTAGTTGAAAATTAAGGATAAAATGATGACTTCAATATTATTAAATAGCCTGATAATTGGTGTAGGCGCTACGCTTGTAATGGACTTAGCCGCTTGGTTATGTTTGCGATTATTCGCTATTCAGCCATTAAATTATGCTTTTGTCGGGCGTTGGTTAATCGGTATCACGCGTGGAAAGCTATGCCATAATCCGATTATGGCATCACCCAGTGAAAAGCATGAGCTTGCCATTGGTTGGTTGAGTCATTATGCAATTGGGGTTGTGTACGCATATATGTATTTGATTTTGGCAAACATACTCACACTTAACATTGGCAATATAGCGTTATTATTACTGTTTACGCTCTCAACGCTGGTAATGCCCTTTTTTGTTATGCAACCGTGTTTTGGTTTTGGCATCGCAGCCCGTAAAACCCCACACCCGCTGCAAATCAGACTAAAAAGCCTGCTTGCACACCTGTCATTTGGTGTTGGGCTTTACATTATGATCTTGTTGCTACTCGGCTAAATGGTAGCAAGCACCTAGCTCTAGAAACCCCATTGAAAGATACATTGGCAGGCCAGCTTGCGAGGCCTGCAAACTAATAAAATCGCAACTATTTTGCTCTGAAAACCAAAGTAAATGCTGCATTATTGCCTTGCCAATGCCTTTGCCTTGGTAACGTTCTGGCACGCCAACTTGATGAACACCTAGCGTCTGATTAGTAATGTAAGCGATGGCTGTTCCGCAAATTTCACCATTTTCAATGTAGGCGAAAATTGTCGCATTGCTATCACAAAGTAATGGCCGCAAGGTTTTATAATCAATCAAATATCCAAAAGCCTCACCGCATACGTTGGCCCACTGTTTTAAGCGCTCTTCTGACGTGATGCGTTCAATATACTTATTCGAGATAGCGAGTTTTTGTGTACCTTCAAGGCCCATTGCAATCAGTTTATTACGGTAGTTCTCGCGTTGAAAATCATTAGGTTCAGTGGTTACACATACATGTTGGTGCCACGCATTTTGGTCAATTGCCTTAAAATCGCTGCGCCATACTTTGTTTGGCCAGCTAGTGTGACGATGCACATTCGAGGTTTTAGTATGCGCTAATGTTGACCAAAATTGGTGTAAATTTGCCAGGTTCCTATCTAATAACGTCATGAATTTAATCCTTATTTATCAATACAATGCCAGCAATTAACAACACTGTGCCCAACGCTTTGGTAATACTAATAAGCTTTTGTGGGCTATCAAATAAACCAAAGTGGCTAATTAACATAGCGAAGACAATTTGCCCGGTTAATGCGTAACTCATTAAATTACCTACGCCCATTTTGGGAATAAGCCAATACATGCTACCAACGCCTAAAACACTTAATACACATGACCCCCACAAGTACCAAGGTACATTGCTCAGCTGTACATTTTGCAACGTGACCGAGAGCGTTTTTGCATTGATTACCAAAAGCACCAGCGACACCAAAATAAAACTAGTTAAAAATGCATAACTTGTTGCCAGCCATGAACTTTTTAATAGTTGCCCTAAGCGCGCATTCATCGCAGCTTGCATTGCAATACACGCCCCTGCGATAAAAGCGACAGGCCAAAGGGCGTTCATAATAGGCTCACTAATTGATTTATTGGCTTGCGATATTTTGCTCTAAGCGCACTGTGGTCGTCTCTGCTACGAATGCCTACAGGGCATAATATTTCAGCGTTTAACTCACGCTCTGTCAGCCCAAGGGCATCACTAACTGCTTTTTGATCAAAACCCGTCATTGGGCACGCATCAATGTGATTTATTGCGGCACAACTGAGCAATTTGCCAAGCGCGATATAACATTGGTTGGCACTCCATTTTTGTTGCTCAAATGGTGATAGCGATAACAAATCCCCACTAATGGTTTGCTTGTAGCCCGCTAGTTTTTCAACATCAATTTGCTGATTTTCTGCCAGCGCCGAAATATAACTATCAATATCATGCTGTGAGGTGGTAACACGGTTTGCTAACACCAATAAGTGTGAGCACTGTGCAATTTTATCTTGCCCGTAACTAAACGGCACTAGCTGCTGTTTAATATGATCTTTACTTATCACAAGTAACTCATAGGGCTGCATACCATAAGAGCTTGCGCTCAAATGTACGCTATCGATAAGTGGTTGCAACTGCGCTTGTGAGAGTTGTTGTGAAGAAAATTTATTGACCGCGTAACGCCAATTGAGTGAATTAATAAAGTCCATTGCCTTGCCCTTGTTTAAGTTGATACGGCAAGGTTACGCACTCTTTATTCTTATCTCCTTTACATATGTTGATAACCCATCATTATTTTAAATCTTTTTTAATGCGGCTTAACTGAGTTGGCGTAATACCTAAGTAACTGGCGATATGATACTGCGTTAAGCGGTTGATTATTGCGTTAAACTCTTCCAAAAAATTTAAGTAACGTTGTTTTGCTTCAAATTGCAAATAGCCGATTTCTTTTGGCTCTTTTTCAAGTAACCAATGGGTTTCAAGGTAGTTAATATGAAATGCCATCAACTCATTACTATCAAACAACGCCTGACGAAATTGTTTAAAGTCTATTTCTAAAATCTCGCTTTTTTCGAGGGCATCAATTGCCATAAAGCTTGGCTTATTAGTAAGTAACGCCGTCATACTACCGGGAAAGCGCCCTTCAGCAAAAAAGGTTTTGTTAAATGCATTGCCTTGCTCATCAATAACATATGCACGCATCAATCCACGGTGCAAAAACGCAAAGTGGCTAGGAGTTTGGCCAATTTCATACAATACTTCGCCCTTTTCTACCGTGCGTAGTCGGATGCAATTTTTATAAGCTAAAAACGCTTCTTCGCTAAGAGGATAATAGTTGTTTAACGTGGTTTTAAGGTGAGATATTGCATCCAAAATAAATACAGCCAAATCGAAATAGTAACGCCAGTTTACCTAACGAACTCTAAAGCGTTAAGCCATTGCTTATAAATACATGACGCTTATTTATTTGTGGTTCCATTACTTGCTAGCAATGCATTAAACCATCTCAATTCGCAGCAATCTCAAACGCCAAATTTAACATTATTGTAACAAATTTCATTTAGCTTATACTGCTGGTTGATTTATCGTCAAAAACACGTTTAAAGGACACACTATGATTTACGGAAAATGGCAAAAGCTACTGCTTGCAAGTAGCCTAATGAGTGTTACAGGGGCGAGTTTCGCTACTGTAAACAATGGTGATTTTGAAACTTGGACAGATAACACACCAAGTACTTGGTCCACTATTGATAGCGGTATTACACTTGCACCAGAAAGCAATATTGTAAAATCGGGCAGTTATGCCGCAAAAGTAACGGTAAATACCGCATCGCAAAGTAGCACAGATATACGTCAAAGCGTTGCAGTTGAAGCGGGTCAAACCTATCAATTTTCTACTTGGGTTTATCACACGGAAGGCGGCATAAAAGCGCGCTTAGTTGTTGATGGCTATCAAAGTTATTCTAATGCATCCGTTACACAACAATGGCAGCAAATAAGCTATCAATACACTGCATCAACAACCACAAACATTGATGTGGGTTTGCGTTTTTATGATGTAAGCGGGTTTGATGGCAGTGAAGTAGTTTATGTTGATGCCTTTTTACCCTCGTCAGGCAGCACACCGCCACCAAGTACAGGGTGTAATGATCATAGCGTGTCACTGTCGCTACAAACCGACAGTTACGGCGAGGAAACAAGCTGGCAAATTACCAATAGCCAAAACAATGTAGTTGAATCTGGCAACGGGTATCAAGCAAACACCCAATACAACCAAGAAATGTGTTTAGCATCAGGCGACTACAGCTTCACCATTTTTGATAGCTATGGCGATGGCATTTGCTGCACCCACGGTAGCGGCAGTTACAGTTTAACCAATGCAAATACTGTGTTAGCGAGTGGCGCAAGCTTTCAAAGTTCACAAACAACAGCGTTTACACTTGGCGACTCAACCGACCCTGAACCTCCAACAACGCCATCAGATTATTATGCATCAACCCAAGGGCTAACAGGTTTTGCGCTAAAAACCGAGCTACACAATATTATCAAAAATCATAATTCACGCGGCTACTCAGCTATTTGGGGATTTTACGATAGCGCATCACGCGATAAATATTTCGAGAACGACAACACCATTCTCGATAGATACTCAGAAAACCCAACTGGGCAAGATAGCTACAATTACATTGCTGTTACCAATCAGTGCGGCAGCTACAATAGCGAAGCCGATTGTTACAACCGAGAACACTCTTTCCCGAAAAGCTGGTTTGGCGGCAAAGTAGAGCCAATGAATTCTGATATTCACCATATTTTTGCAACCGATGGTTATATCAACGCAAAACGTGGCAGCTATCCATTTGGTGAAGTCAGTAGCGCTAGTTTTGTGTCAAACAATGGCAGTAAACTCGGTAGCGCTGCCTCATCAACAGGCTATAGCGGTACTGTATTTGAACCGATTGACGAGTTTAAAGGTGACTTTGCACGCGCCTATTTTTACATGGCTACGCGTTATCAAAACGTGATTGGCTCGTGGCAAGGAAATAGCAGCAGCGCCAATGATGTGCTAAATGGTACAACTAATCAGGTATTTGAAAACTGGGTAGTGGCACTTTTATTAAAGTGGCACAACAATGACCCTGTAAGCCAACTTGAGCGCGACCGCAACCAAGCGGCTTTTGATTACCAAGGTAACCGCAACCCATTTGTCGACCACCCTGAATTTGTAGATATGATTTGGTAAACGCCATTCATCACACAACAAATAACAGCAAAAAAGCTAACGTATTCCGTTAGCTTTTTTCTTTAAAGTATAAGCACTAGCAGCTCAAATCCGCCGCTTTTACTGCGCCACAGGCGCTGCTGTTATTACTTTATTTGTTGTTTCTTGTGGCCCTACATTTGTTGCACCACCAAGAATATAAAGATTACCTTTTAGCGTAACGCTGCCGTGTCCATGAAGTGTGTTGGGTAAACTAGCAAGCGCCGTCCACCTATCAAGGGCTGGGTCGTATTGCCATACAGAATCAAGCGCCTTGCCAGCGCGCCAATCACCATTATTTGCAAAGACTTCGCCGCCTGTAACAATAATTTTATCATCTACCACACTTGCCGAAAGCCCACCAGCGGCAATTGGTAACGGCGCAACCTCAGACCACGAATCGGTGCTTGCGTCGTAAACTTCTACATTACTTAGTGCTTTCGCATATTGCCCTGAAGTGCGCCCGCCAATCACGTAAATTCTATCGCCAATTACCGCGCTTGCGGCCGAATTTCTGGCAATCGTAGGCGGTTTTGCTTTTCGCCAATACGCATTGCTCACTAACACATAATGCGATGTGCTATCGATGTGTTTGCCAGTGTCAGGTGACAACGTTTTACCACCAATTACATGAATATTTTGCGAAACATTAGCATAAATCGATTCAGCCAATGGGATCGGCAGTGACGCACTTTTACGCCAACGCTGCAAGTTACCATCTAGGCGAAATACCGAGCGCTGAACTTGCCAAGCATTTTCTTTATTGCCAGTAAAACCGCCAATGGCATATAAGTAATGATGATTACTTACCATACCGAGGTGATGTCTGGGCTCAGGTAAATCTGGGGCATTTTGCCAACGCGCTCGGGCAGGATTTAAAATAAATACTTTATCACTTGGCCCTAAACCAAAAAAAGAGGGGGTTTTAGAAGGCGTAAAACCGCCGCCGACCACAATGCGTTCCTCAAATACCGCGGGATAAATTTCTTGTAACGCAATCGGTAATTCAGGCGCATCAAGCCACTGTATTTGCTGCGTAGTGTCAGTTGGAGAATTGGCTTGGTTTGCAGCAAGTGAACTGCTAAATAAAGCCATAGAAGCAAGTAGTAATAACATGTGACCGGCAGAAAAAAGACGCATCTAAATTCCTTAAAAAGTGTTCTGTAGTTTGTACGTAAGCAACCAACTACAAGTTCATCTGTAATCAAATGATTAATAACTAGAATTAGTTAGAAAAATACAGATATTCGTCACTTTATATTAAGCCGGAATTGAGATCTAGCTAAATCTAAACCCACTAAAAAAAGGTCATCAGTTAGGTACTCAATAAATACAAAAACGACAATATTAGCGAGTGCGAAGCTCGCTAATATTGCCGCCCCATTACACATTACCCTACTAGTAAGATAGGCTTTAAAGTCATCACAACCGCTAATATGCTCACCATCAATAAAAATTTGGGGAACCGTTTTACGACCACTTAACAACACCATTTGCTTAAACTCATGCGAGTTATGGGTGACATCAATCTCTTCATATTGCCAATTTAAACCATCCATCAATGATTTCGCCGTTTTACAGTAGGGACGGTAGGGGCTGTATATTTTTGTTTAATAATTCAGCTGAGAGAAAAAATCGTCCTAATCAAGGCAAAAATGATGAGGTTTGGCCCTCTAAATAAATTATTTTTAACGAAGAGTAAGACGATTTTAGCCTCAGCCCGAAGGGCAATAGCTATTTATTCCCCTAACTGCATTGGCATTTCATTCATTTAGAACAACTAAACTACATTCATGCCGCTTTGTTAGCGAAATAAATCACTTGTTGCTGAAAATATCAACAAAGATAAACAGCCCCTCATTTTCGCATAAATCTTAATCTTGCTCATTGGAGGGATTCCTGTTTGATTAAATTTCAATACCAAGTTTAAATAGGGGCTTACTCTAAAAACATGTCGCACCTGATTAAATTTATGTCTGAAAGTCCGAATATTTACCTAAATGATCCCGATCCGCTCAGCGTATTGCTAAAGCGTTTGTCGTTAAACGCCGAAGTGTATGTAAACGGTGATTTTTGTGGCACGTGGGCGGTCGATACATCAGGCAGTCGTCGAATACCATTTCACCTGATTGGTAAAGGTGAAGCGTGGCTACATATGGGCGATGAAAAGCACAAATTAGACGCCCGCGATTTGGTTATTTTTCCGCACGACCATCAGCATATTATTGCCAACAGTGCAGCAACACCTAAACCGCATTTAATCAATGCGCCAATGAGTAATGATGGCGAAACCACCAATATGGTGTGCGGTTTTTTCGAGTTTAAAAACACCCTAATCAATCCATTATTAGATGCAATGCCAAGCGTTATTCATTTGCCTGCAACACCTAGCAACAGTAAAGCCCTTGCCCTCATTGATTTAATGATTATGGAGTTAAGTGAATCACGCGCTGGCTGCTACACGGTTGTTGATCAGCTTGCCTATTTATTATTTGTTGAAGTGTTACGCGTACAAGTAGAAAGCGGCAAATTGCAAAGCGGCTTATTGGTTGCGCTTTTTGACTCACGTATTGGTAGCGCGTTAAACGCTATTCACCAACAGCCAGAACATAACTGGAATTTGGCACAACTGGCAGAAAAAGCCGCGATGAGTCGCTCTAATTTTGCCGATAAATTTAGCAAATTAGTGGGCAGTAGCCCGATGAATTATTTAGTAAAATGGCGGATGATCAACGCGCGAAAATTACTGATCACGAGCGATTTGAGCATTGCCCAAATTGCAGAGCAAAGCGGCTATGAATCGGAAGCCGCATTTCGTAAAGCGTATAAACAACATCAAGGGCACGCACCTGGCAGTGTGCGAAGTGGTGCCCACTAACGATTACAGCTCGCTTGGGTTAGTTAATTCAACCGTTGGCCATAAATTATTTGCTTCGGAAATATGTTTAGGTACGGCTTTTGCCCATGCTTTGTAAACATCTTGATTTTTATTTACAAACAATTTGCCATCAACAATCTCAAATGCCTTTCCGTCTATTTCAAACTTTTTACCAAAGGTCATGCCGTAGGCACAAAAACCACCATATTGTGGTGCGTATTTTTCTGGGTTTTGTGTAAATAAATCACGATTTTCGGCAGATTTAAAACGATAAATTGCATCGTTATAAACGGCTGTAAAATCGGCACTACCTAACACCGGCTTGCCTTCAGTAAAATAACCAATCACATCGTGACCCGCTAAAATTACGCCGTTTTTGTCAGTTTCTGTGTCGTAGCCTGCTTCAGCAAAGCCAGAAAGGCCAATAAAAGCCACCGCCAAAATTGTTTTTAATGAATGAGAAAATGTCATAACACGTGCTCCTAATGCGTTTTTGTTAATGCATAGAAATGATACGTGCACTCATTTAGTCAAACTATATCCAAAAAAACTGAAATTATGTCCGAAAATCCGAACTTCACTTTCAGCTTTTTTGGCGGGTGATTACTGTTTCTTGTTGATTAAGGCGTCAATTTTTGCCTCAAGGCGCAATATATCTTCTTTGGTGGCAAAGGTTTGCTCTGGCTTGCCCTCTTCTTCGTGCATTACTTGCATTGCATCAACAATAATACCAATAAACAAGTTAAGCACCGCAAAGCTGGTGATAATAATAAACGGCACAAAGAACAGCCAAGATTGCGGGAACAGCTCCATAGTTGGGCGCACAATCCCCATAGACCAGCTTTCTAACGTCATTACTTGAAACAAGGTGTACGCCGACGCGCCAATACTGCCAAACCATTCTTGCATATTCGCATCTGGATGTTGACCAAACAGTTTAGTAGCAAGCACCGCGTAAACATAAAAGATAATACCCAGTACGCCAATTACCGACGCCATACCTGGCAGTGAGTGACCCAACGCACCAATTACACGGCGCATTTGTGGCACCACCGAAAATAGCCTTAACACCCGTAAAATCCTAAACGCACGCAGTACCGATAACGCCCCACTGGTTGGCGCCCACGAAATGGCCACAATTAAGAAATCAAACCAATTCCAGCCTGATTTAAAAAAGCGCAGCCGATACACAATCAGTTTAAGTGCCAGCTCTATGGTGAATATGATTAAAATAATAAAATCTAACGCGTGCAGTATGTTTGCGTTTTGCTTACCAAACTGTGTAGTTTCCAAACCTAACGTAACGGCATTAAATAAAATAACCGCCACTAAAAAGTTATTGAACAGCTTATTTTCAACTAAGGTTGTTAACTTAGAAAGAAAGGGATTTGTTGATTCCATTTACGTGTAAATTTATAAACTAGTTTATGATTTGCATAATCTGGTTTTAAAAGACATTTTTCAAGCCTCAATCTAGCAATAACAAGCAAATACCCCCATTGCCGCCAGCTTAAGTATGCCGAACATTTTAGGTATAGTAATTCCATCTTTCAGCATTTTGCAGTAAGCTGCCTCAACGCCAGAAATAAGTAACAACATTAGGAGTACGTGTTGAATAAACGAATTGAACCTGAACTATTTGGTAGTACGCCCGACCTAGATCAGGTTGCGCAATCAAAAGAGCCGATTGCACAATCGAGTAAGCAAGCGCCAAGCGCGCCGCAAAACGTACCTGACACACCTGCCGTTAAAAAAAGTAGCAATGTATTTACCTGGCTGGGTGCTATTTCCATTATTGCGTTAGCAGCAGGTGGATACACACTTTACCAACAAAATCTTGCAACCCAAGCTCAGCTTGCTGCATCAAATCAACGCATTGCTGAATTAGAAAGCGCACTTTCTGCTACAGGCGAAGAAATGGGTGAATCAGCAGGCGCCATTAAAGCCAAGGTAAGTGCACTTAGCAAGCGTACCGACGAACTGTGGACACAAATGGACAAGCTTTGGGCATCTGCGTGGCGACGCAACCAATCTGAAATTAAACAGTTAAAAGATCAAGCTAGCGACATCACTAAAAACCAAAAAACAGCGCAAGCAAATGTTAACTCTGAGCTTAAAACACTGTCGCAAAACCATACTGAGCTCACATTAAAGCTTTCGGTACTTGAAGAGCAGCAACAAGCAACTAAAGCACTTAAAAATCAACTAGCTGCAGTAAATACCGAACTTGACCAAATAAAGTCTAAATCACAAAGCCGCGACGTCAAACAAGTTGAAATTGGTGGCAACATAGCCGAATTAGAAATGACGCAAAATGCACTCGCAGAGCAATTGCAACGCTTAGAGAGTAAGCTTGCCGCAGCAAAGCCAGCTCAACTTTAGAATCAGGCAGAAAAAGGGCCAACGCATAATTTGGCCCAGCTATATAAACAAAATTAAGTCGCTTTAAAGGAATTACTGCGGCTTGCAAAAAGGTTGATGTTCCTAACTTATACAAATTCCGATACAAGCAAAACGATACTTTAACGTTGCCACATCAGTATTTTAAAAATAGGGTTTACCCTAAGCCTATATTTGAGTTATCCCTAGCTCAAACGAGTGGGCTAGTCTCGCTATTTTGTACCATTTACGTAAATATCTATCGCGTTCAAAATTCTCAACTTGCTGAGGCATGCCAAAGCAACCATACAGTGCAGAAGCAAAAAAGTGTCTATTCGGTTTTTCATTTGTATTTATTTAATATTAGGGTGGTAATCGTAAGCTAAAGCTAAAGCTAATCTTATTTATGCATATAGCTTGCAGAACCTCTTTTATTTCCAAGCAATCGGTGAATAATGTGATTCTGCGAGTCGTCAATTTACAGCGGGTTACAAAGTTAAATTTGAGTGGATAAAAGGGCATTTACATGCCCTTTGAAGTGTTAGCATAATTTCGTTAACAGTATTTAGCTGCTAAAAGCGATATTTTACATTCGCTGTTATTGTGCGTTGTTGACCATAGAAGCAATCGCCCCGGTATAAGCAACTTGTGACCACTGTTTTATCAGCAACATTATCAACGTTTAAGCTAATGTCGAAATTGTTGAACTCATAGCCAACCATCAGATCAAACACGGTATATGCATCTGTAGTAACTGCTGTGTGTAACGTTTGGCCAAGTGCCTCAATAGTGCGGCTCCCGTCAAAAGTTTCACCCACATAACGCATACCAGCACCTACTTTGAGCCCAGGTAAAAAGCTTTCAGGGCGATAAGTAGTCCAAATATTAAATAAATGTTCAGGCACTGCGGCAAGTGAAGCTGAATCAGTTATAAGTTGATTTTGCAGATATGTTTGGCCTTGCAGAATTAAGCCAAGTAGCTCTTCTTTAGACTTATCTGAGGTATTTTGTTCTGAATCAGTGTAGGCATAGGCTGCGTACACATCAAACTCATTGAACTCTAATTGCGCTTCTAATTCAATACCTTGAATATTAGTTGAGCCATCTTGAACTTCATGATTTGGTGCGATACTACGCGGTGCATTCTTTTGTGTTATGTCGAACACAGATGCTGTGATCAGGTGTTCAGTGCCCTTCGGCTGATATTTTATTCCCGCCTCAAGTTGCTCACCTTCACGTGGTTTGTAAGTACCATACTTTACTTGACCATTTTCGTCTAAGCCATCAGGGCGTGCGCCATATTGAGGTAAAAATGATTCTGAATAACTCACATAAGGTGCAATGCCGTAATCTTCAAAGGTATAAAGAATGCCTAAACGACCTGTAGTTGCTGATTGCTCGTCTTTTACAGCTCCAGCAGCATCGCTTTGTGTTTCAACTTCATCGTAGCGAAGGGCGGCGTTTACGATAAAGTTGCCAATTTCCATGCTGTCTTGGAAGTAAATACCAATTTGCTTATCGTTTTGCCCTGGTGTGTCTGGGATCATATCGCCCGTCGGCAAGAAGCCAATTTGGCCATAAACTGGGTCGTATAAATCCAGCGAAGTATCTACGTCGATACCGACAAACTGCTTGATAGACGCTGGTGTAAGGTATAAACGATCTGTATCAGTATCTGCGCTTTGGTAATCAATACCAGTTACAATCGTGTGACTAACCATGCCTGTATCAAATGCGCCACGCAGTTGTAGGTCCGTTGTGATTGAATCTGCAACAGCATCACTTAAGCTAAAGTTACGCACAATTGAACGTTTGTCTTCTTGAAGCTTTGGTGGCCATGCATACATGGTGCGATATGTTGCCTCAGAGTCCATTTTACGCGCCGACCAATGAACGGAAAACATATCATTGATGTAGTGATCTACGATTAAAGTAACAGCTTTTTGTTCTGTATCGTACTGATCCCAGCCTGGTTCGCTAACAAAACGTTCACTTGGAATTTGACCATACTGTGCAGAGTTAATTGTACCTTCGTGAGGGAAGAACTGTGTGCTTGAGCCCGATTCATTCTTTTGGAAGTTTGTTAGTACCGTTAAACTCGTGTTGTCAGTAACATGCCAAGTTAGGCTTGGTGCGAAGAATAATGTATTGTCATCAACATATTCTGTTTGCGTTTCGCTGTCGCGGTACATAGCTACTGTGCGTACTAGCACATCTTCATTGCTATCAACTGCTGTATTAAAATCAAATGCAAGCTGCTTACGATAAAAATTACCAAGTTGAGCCCAAATTTCGCCCGATGTCCCTTGCTTTGGACGCTTACTCACAGAGTTAATAATACCGCCTGTTGAGCCTTGGCCATACAACATTGATGAAGGTCCTTTTAGGATTTCAATACGCTCAAAGTTATATGGGTTTGGACGTGCATTATTGTAATAACCAAACATCATTTGCAGCCCGTCTAAGTACTGAACAGGCGCAACACCACGAATGTGGGCCCAGTCACCTCGTGTATCAACACCATAAGGTCCATTATAAACACCAGCAACATAGCCAATCGCATCTTGAAGTGTTTCGGCGCCTAAATCAGCAATACGCTTCTCGGTCAATACCGATACTGATACGGGCGATTTCACAATCGGTGTGTCCGATTTAGACGCTGACGCAGAAACATACGAGATAAGCCCTTTAGGACTTACCGTAATAACTTCCATTTCTTCTTTTGTAGATTGAGTTGCTTCGTTAGCGATTGCATTAGCCGATAGAGCGATACTGGTCGCCAATAATAAATTTGGGTACTTAAACTTAAAACTATTCATAGTTGATCACGTAATTGTAAGTAGTTGAGTAAGATGAATTATCAAGCGCGAATATTACAGCTAATAGAAACCATTCTCAATACTGTTTGCAATTACTTTTTGTGAAAAGTACTTTTTCATCATCAAATTTAAAACATCAATGATTATTAAATAGCATGTTTTAATTTCATAACGTTCGTAACTAAATAGCCAACGCTAAAATACTACGCAAATTTTAAAAGTTGGCTCTCTTTCAAATACAAACCTGAATCCAATACACGTAGGGCTAGAAAGTGATGAATAATTATGTTTTTAGGTGCACGTTAAATAAAACCTAAAAAAAATCATAGACTTTTAAATCGAAAAAAAGCGCTAATAGCAGATTCGAAGGTAGTTAACTAACCCTTTTCTAAAAAATCTGGTTGACCGTTATTATTTTTATCTTGTTTACCTTCTTGCTTGTCGGCTGTGCCGTCACCGTCTGAGTCGTCATCTTGCCAGTTAAATTGGCCATCATTATCAACATCAAGCAGCTTTACTGAGCGCGCTAACAAATACTCTAAGCCATCAATAATGCCATCATTATCTTGGTCGTTTTTATTTACATCGCTCAATAACCTACGCTCTTTTCGGTCGTCAAAGGCATCTACATCCGTGTCGTGGAATACGGTAATTTTATAGCTTAAATCATCGCCACCCGCATAGTTGTTATCCATTACGCTTAGTTGATAACGGCCCGCTTTAAACAATTGAAAGTGAACAACATAGGTGCCATCTTTTGAAAATGGCTTCATAACATAGCTATCGATAACCAAACCATCGGCATTTGAAATATACACTTGTGGAGAAAAGCGCTCTGCTTGTGTCGTAAAAAAAGCAGTGATCATCGTTCCTTCTGACGCATCAAAGCCAAATAAATCCCCTTTATCAACACGCGATGAAATTGTGCCAGCAGCAATAAAGCCATCATCGAGTTTCGCAGGTGTCGCAATGCCTGGATTATCATTCGGTTCTTGCTCAATAAATACCGGATAATGATGTTTGGTTGCATCAAATGGGTAATCATCAATCACGTCCAGTATATCGTCACCGTCACTGTCTTTTTCATACCAAGGCGTCTCGCCACAGCCACTCAGAGCCATAGTTGCAATAAAGAAAAGACCGAATGGTCGCAAATTGAAAGGCATAATGCGCATCCTGCGTTAAAAAATGTGAGTGACTAGGGTACACCGAAAAAGTACACTGTAAAAATATATTTATAAAAACAAAACCCTAGATATTTTATTTGCATATTTAAACGTTAATTGATCGTTTTTATAAATTGTAACGTTTAACTAAATGAAGGGTCGATAAGGTGTTGCTCACCTTTACACTAGCCAAATTTATTACCCCTTCGCCATGTGAACAAAAAAAGCGCACTCATCTATGTGCGCTTTTTCATTTGTGGTTAATTTAAATCGGCTAATTGCTTAAAAGCCGCTTAATTATTGCCAAGCATTGCTGGTATTTGGTTGTTCGCCCTGATTCCACCATTTTGCCGTGTAGGTTTTGCCTTCAAACACCGCTTTGTCGCCGCCCACATAAACTGCTGTTGATTGCCACTGTGCAACCGTTGTTGGTGGCTCGACTGGTGGCTCAGCAGGCGGTTCGCTAGGTGGCTCTGTTGGCGGAGTTACCTCACCAATTAATTGCCATGGACCACCCGCGCTTGGTACATCACCTTGTGTCCACCATTTTGCTTGGTATTCAGCGTTTTGATACACCACTTTATCGCCTTGCACATAAACCTTATCCGCAGACCAAGCGTTGCCTGTTGATGGCGGTTCGACTGGATCGGGCAAGGTATCAACTAACCTTACTTCAGGCCAATTGGCGTGTGAGGCATAGAAATTAGTAACGCATTTTTCATAATCGCCCGGTACTAACGCCGAATACGCCGTTTGATATGCCACTAGTTTACACTCAAATGCATAACCACCGGGTCTATCTGCGTAATACGCCCAGTCGCCTTCCCAGTTGGTGTAAAGCACGTCGGTTGCGCCTTCTAAATTTAAGCTGCCATACGGGGTTTGTTGCCAACACGTATTTTCCTCATCCATTTCAATCGGTATTTGATAATGCGCAGAAAGCCCTTCCCAGTAGCGAATGCGATTTACCGGCTGACCTTTATCTTTATTTTGTGCACCACATTCAATGCCACCATTAATAATGTTGATGGTAGTGCCAAAACCGTATCCGATCCCTGCAGATGTTTCGCGCTCTGACGGTGTCCATGTGCGATCTATCACATGTAACATTGCCGGCTTGGGCGCTTGTGGCGTTAAGAAAAACCAAATCGCCGAGGCTAAATTTAACCATGAGTCTGCAACCAGTGCTGGGTTATTTAACAGTACCGTGGCATCACCATCAAACATCGCTTCTGAGAAAGCGCCATAGTTAAAATGATACGACAATTGTTTTGCACCGCGACCAAAATACCCTTGATTTGGTGCACATGGCCAGCGACGATTTTGCCAGTCATTTTGACCACATCCCGTGGTGTAACCGGGTTGCCCTTCAGACCAGCCCATTTCTCGTACGTGTACAAGCGCTTGTTGCCATTCTTCCAAACCTTGCGGGTTATCTGAAGTATTATCTTTTGCAATATGGCCGCCCGTTTCTTGGGCAAAATGGGCAAATGCGGTGACGATTGATCGTTGACAAATCGCATCGGCATCTCGTCCATCGCTATAATCACCACAAAACGCTGGGAACTTACCAATTGCGCGTAAAAAACGCGTGTAAGTATACTCAGGTGCAGCCATTTGAGTTAAAAAGTCCCATTGCGCTTGACCAAAAACCCGCTCTGCGCGCTTTACATTGGCGGGGTTGCTAGCGGCATTTGGCAAAATCGCCTCAACTAACGTGTTATCAGCGGTGCGTAGCGCATCTGACCAAATTGCGTACATTGGGTTTGCGGTTTTAGTTTGTGCCGCAGTCGCTACTTCGCTTTTTAACAGCACATAACCATTTGGGTTTTGTGGGTCGGGTTGCACATTAAGTGCGTGCGTCGCAAGTGGCGTTAACAGCGCTAAATTTAGCGCCACCAACGCTAACTGTGTTCTTTTCATTTTTCTGCCCTTATTGGTTAACCTCAAGTGGAGATAACGAATGTGCTTCTAACGGTTACTTTTACTGGCTTAACCGTAAAATGTGTTGGCAATAAATTCACTCTTAATGCGCGCTATTGTTCCAAGGTCTATGCCTTGAATTTTACAAACACTTGTCGCAAGCGCTTTAAAACAGCTTTATCTATTTCAACTTATGTACTTTCACTATTTGTTATCTGAGCCTGAGGTTAGTTATTCTTGGAAACGTTAACAATAAATTAACGTACCGAATACTGGTACTTTTTGACAGCGTTGTCAAACGCTATTTTTAATAAGGGCCTTATCAGTAGTATTGGTTTAGCAAAACCATAAAAAAGGCTTACAGACTCGGGCAAGCCTTATCGTTATCACGAACGGTAAAATGAGTATGGGCAGTTACACGTAACATTGTTAGTTTTGGATTTTCGCGCTGTAACAAAAGCGCATAAGGTAACAGCGTTAAAAAGTAATTAATAAACAACAAAGTAAGAGTTTTGGAAGATACCTTGTTTGATTACAGGGAATTCATAATCAACAGCTAAAAATACCATAAAAAACACTCATGCTAATGACACATGAGTGTTTTATGTCTCTCACTTAATTTCAGTGCTGGCAGTTAACAAACTAAGTTTGGTTAGCTGTTTGCTTCAACTTTGAGCGCTTAGCGGCAAATACCTGCGCTACTAGTTTATCCCATGTTTCACTTGGATACGCTTTTACCAAGTCATTATTAAATTCACTGAGTCCTGGCATATTGCTAATACCTATTTCAGCGAAATAATGACCTTTTACCACCATAAATTGATGCTTAAACGGCACTAAATAACTGTGTTTCGTTAATGCCCGCTGCGCCTCTTGATAACTTGCAAACCATTTATTTAAAAAACGGTCGCATGCACTTGAATGCAACACACTACCAAAATTAGTTTGCCCAGTATTATCAGCAACTTCTGCCGATAACAGCTGATGCAACTGTTGCCAATCAAATAGCCCCGCTTCTTTCGCAACAAGGTGCTGACACATTTTTAGCTTTAACTCTGTCGGGTGATTTTCATCTAGCCTGTAATACTTTTTTAGCCGTTTTAATACATTTGCGTTACCACTTTTTGCCTCTTTTAGCAGCGTTTTTGCTAATGATTTGGCGTGTTTTAATGCATATTCCATTAAAGCACCTCCTTGCTAGCTTGCGCCATTTGGTAAATCGACAGCGCGCCTAAAACAGCCGTTAAAAGCACTATAAATGTATGGCCATAATCACTTAATATTGAAAATAAAGTGACAAATGGCAATTCTAAAAACGCCACAAAGCCAAAGTAATTAAAGGAATAAAAGGAATAAAAGGAATAAAAGGAATAAAAGGAATAAATATAAAATAGTAATACAGCTAACGGCAGTGCTGCTCGAAAAGATTCATGTAATTTGGCAGATAACAACCCAAAATTACGGGGGTAAGATTGCAGATTCATAACAAATCAAAACTCCTAAGTTCTTTTGGTGTTCCGCGATTACCAAACTTATTTGTTTCGAACGTTTGAATGTATTTTGATGAGAGTGACATCGTCTTTAGCGGAGAAGGCGTCTCTAAAACCTTAACCGCATGCTAAGGCGTGTTGTAAGTTATGTCAACTTGCTTCAGCTTTTGTTCTTCCTTACTTTGTAACAAGCTTTTAATATGATACTTATCTAATGCTCATTTTTTTCTGATGGTAAAAGTGTTTTAAGGCCATTGTACCAAGCCAGCAAAGCAACAGTGCCATGGGTTTCGCTTTCAAAATACCGCTGCTTAGCAATATCATTTGAATGCTTAATTATTGAAGTGGCAAAGGCTGAACCCCACGCATAATTTGTTAAGCCTATATCACCAAGGTGGCTATTATTTGCGAAAGCAAAAAACACATTGATATCAAGCTTTGTATTTTTAGCGTTAGCTAAATAAGCTCTATTTAAATAGTCGTTATCCCAAAGCGCGGTAGGGTCAATAATTAAATAATCGCTAAACATAGTTGGCGTAAATACAATCACATTAGATGCAAATAAACCGCCAAATGACTCTCCCACTAACACACGTTTTTCAGAGGCTCGATATGTTTTTTCAATATGCGGGATAAGCTCTGTTTTAAGAAAAGTAGTAAAGTTAAGCGCATTACCCGTTTGGTCAAACGTATCTAAAACGCGGCCTCTAAACGTCCATTCTTTTAAAATAGAAGGTGTAAGATCTCGTGAGCGATTGGTATTAGGTATAGCAACAACAATGGCTTCTTTGACTTGATTGTCTAACGTTTGGCTACTTAGCGATTCAAGTACTCCAACAAAGCCTTTAAACCTATGAATATCACCATCTAAAAGATAAATAACCGGATAAGTATTACTGTTTTTTTCATACGAAGGCGGCAAATAAACCATGTAAGGTCTATTTTCTTTCATCACCTCAGATTTTATAGATGTTGCAATGCCAAACTCGATTATTTCCGAAGCATATACTGATGCTTGAAACAAAAGCATTAAGATAATCGAAATTACACTTTTCATTTTCTCTTCCCTGGTTTTTGTTCTAGTTTTAGCGAGCTAAAGTAATTTATAAAGATGAGTCAAAAGTATTTAATTAAAATATCACGACGGATAACCAAACCTAGCTAAATAGTGCCATATTTTTTTGATATCTTGTTCATCATAATCAAGTTTTGTCACTGCTTCGCCGACTATTTTTGCATTAATTTTGCCGTTTATAGCAAGCCGTTTTGCCAATTCAATAAACTGCAAGCCGCGATAATCTGGGTATTGCTGCATCGCCTCTATACTAAGCGAAAAACCTTGGTGCCACTTTACAGGCACATATAATGTGTTTGCTTGCAGCTCAATTTCAGTACCGCGATAGATAGGATCGAGTACCACACATTCAACATCGTCTTGTAGCGAGATTTCACCATGAATATGCGCTTCGATATAGTCATCAAGTAAGTCTTCACTTGCTACATATGCTTTATCTATTAGTGATTGAACATGACTAAACACGGCAAAGTCTTCGGGTTCAAAATAGCTGTCTGGGTAGCAAAAAGTAGTACGGCTAAGTACATGTGGTTTTAACTGAAAATACGCAGAACCAAAACGCGGGGATGCGCCAAATTCATACTTGCGAAAGTTAAGCGCGCCATACTTTGGCCTTAATGCGTTTGCAGCGTTATCGTATGCGCCATCAAATACGCACTGCTCCCAAAGCCAGCGCTCTCCACCAGCATACGCTGTTAAACCGCCATTACTGGTGCCTGTTTCAAATTGCGATTGTAAATAATCCGTTTTTGCTATTGCGAGCAACAGCGGCTCATTTTGATTAGTAAAACGATCAGGGTGAAAGTTAATCGTCACAGGGCAGTCAATAACGCTCAACACCCCTTTTGACTTTAAGCGAATATTTTCAATTGCTTGTTCAACAGCATTTTCCATCATTTCATTACTTCAACGAAAAGACCACCTTTATCACTTTAACTGAATAATACTAGAAGCAATAGATTAAGATTGAAGCGCAAACGCTTAATGTAGCTATATGTTAACAATCGAGCGCAACGAAATTGAAAGTATAACCTGCTAATTTGAATCAATGGCAGCAGAGTGCCAAATTCGGTCGTTCGAGAAAAAATCAACATCCCCCCATTAATTGCAAATAAAGCTAACGAATAACAACTCTCAGAATTTCTGGTAATTATCTCCATACAATAGGCTTTGTGAATCAGTTAATCTGACTTTTTGGTAGATGAACTTTGGCTGTTTTTCTTATCTGAAAAATACTGATATAAGTTGTATGAAATTAGAGAAAAACAGGCAACTGCAATAATTAGAAATGGGATAAAAATTAATAATAATTGCGATTGATAACCCGCAATAGCTATTACAGTACAAATAATGCCAATTGCAAACTCAATAGAAAGAGTTTCGATATCTAAAGAATATGAAGAGCTCGTTGTTTTGGCTGAATATATATTTACTTTTAATCCCAATCTATTCTCCTTTAAAAATGGGGAACTGCTTTGCATTTTGCATGTGTCCATAATAGTTTTATCAACAACCGTTATTGGCTCATTACTGTAGGATACATATTTAAATTCAGAGGGTTACTTCCGCTTTGTGCCAACAACTGACATTCGTAACGCCCCGCATAACTGGCGCGCCCGTTGACTAACTTATTGATTAGACTGTAACTCGTTTACACGACCCCGCCAACCCAAAAAATGCCGCCTGGGCGCGTCCGTGTTTATGCGCTTGATACTTATTGAACATTCTCCCCGAAGTTTAGCGAACAGCTAAACTTCAAGGCGACCAAACCAAAAGGAGAAAGCTCAATGAAATTCTATACTACTTTTCACAAATATTATTGTGGAATTGACCTTCATGCACGCATTTTATACGTTTGCATTCTTGATGAGCGTGGCAATAAAGTGGTTCATCAGAAAATAAAAGCTGATAGACATGAACAACCACGCGTTATTTGTGTTTAAGTCAGCAAAAGCTGAATGTGACAGGTAAGTGTTGTCGAAGTAATAAGCTATTTGGCCTTGATTAGACACCCCATTGGTGCGCATTAATTTAAGCAATGAATTGAATCGTTTACACCTTGGCTGAGCCTTTAACTAACTGGACGAATGAACCATCCCCTTGAGTAGCGCTAGATTAAGGTTAACCGATGAATGTCTAGTGGCCCTAAACGATAAGTTGTATCGACTGATTTAGGCAGCGATGAGCTCGCAATAAGAGACCCTCAATATGTGTTTGCCGTAAACGATTTTAACGGCTAACCGACATAACGAAGTTGAACAGATTTAAACGATTGCTAAAACAAATTAGCTGCTTAAAAGCAGCTAAAAAGAATCGTTATGCTTACTTGACCGTAGAAGGTTCATATGTGTTATGAACCAGTAGTTTGAATATTACTCAGAAACAAACTGCCATTCATGACGAATGTATAAGTGATTTTACGGGTTTTACCAGCGTCATCTTTGTGTTGAGCCGACACCATACAATTTTTGTTACTGCAATGAGTATCAATCGTGTCTTTTTGTAAACTTACGCCAGAAAACAACGTACCGATAAGTTGTCCGTCGTTTACAGACATTTCGTCTTGCTTAGAAGACTCCCAGTAACGAATGGCATCTACATAATTACCTTGATTGACAGTCTGTTGAAACTTAATAGCTAACTCGGCCGCATCACCTTTAGCTGCATATGAATTAGCTGACAACAGCGAAAGACAAGATATTAAAATTTCCTTTTTCATGATATTTCCTTTTGGTTCATAACAATTTAATAGTGCGCAAATTGCGCATTTCTCTGATTTGCAATCGCGCACTTTTCTGAATGCTTTAGTTTTAACAAAGTTGATAAATAGTTGCCAGTATTATTAAAAATACATGCGGTTAATTTTTTGAGAAAGATAAAAGTGCGAAATTTGCGCTCTTTCTTGAATATGGGGGAAAGGTTTAAATTCAGAGGCTGAAAAGTAAGGGTTTAAAAAATCTAAAGGTCCGTTATTCGCTCTTCAGTGTAATTGGAGGGTTTCCTATCAACATTAAATATTTAAAGCCCTGCCACCATATTCTAAATATTCGCTTCAAATACACGTCAGGTTTAAAGCAAATTATTAAACCCAAACACTAAAACAGCTTGTTACCTAACAAAATTAACGCATTGCCGATTGCGCCAAGTGCGAATAATCGCAGTAAAATAATCGACATGGTGCCTATACCACCGGCTGAGGTGTTTCTGAATTTAAGTGGGTATTGATGAAATACTAATAGGTACAAAACATTAAATAACCCAACGCGCATGGCGTCGATGGAGATGGTTTTACCGTCGTGTAAATGAATATCGCAAGTATGTAAAACAGCGCGTGTTTTATTAGCAACGCCACCGACTCGGTGCTTGTTTTTGCGAATATAGGTGTAGTTAAAAACCACTTCGCTTATATCGTTTTTATTGACTAACTCACTGCCACCTTTTTTGACCTTTTTAGCAAGTTCTTCAATTTCGATGTGGTTTTGGCTAATGGTCATCACTTTTTTACTACCAAAACCATACTTTTTAATCGTTACTAAGCGCTTAATAATAAACACCGTTAAAAAGCTGCCTAAACAAATTAAAAAAGCGATGCCACGCGGGTAATGTTCTACTAAATACAAACTTGATAGCGCAATAGCCATCACCAAAAGGGCAAAAAACACTTCAGCCCAACCTGATAACACCGCTAACGCAGGCAAAGACTGAAGTCGCGTTACTGAATCTGCTTGTAGCGATGATTTACCCTGAAAGGAAGCGTATCTAAACCAATCTTTCTCGGTTAAATCAAGGTCGTGCGAGTGCTTTGCAATTGAGCGCATATTAAATCCATTTGTGTTAGCGATGGTTGTTTTGATTAACGGCGATTCCGTTGTTGCCTTGCCTATTTTATTGGCTTTACTAAATATGTAAATAGAACAAACTATTAGCTTGTCTAACATATAAAAATTAACGCTACTGGTTAATCTAATTTGAAATAGTTTACGTAATAAACAAAGTTATGGTTTAAATAAGAATACGACAATGAAACTGAGCAAATTAGAAAAGTACTTTGAAGTAGAAAAACTTGTTTTTAATAGCCTTGATTTAGCGCTTTACAACGTAAGTGCTGTGGTTGAAGGGCAAGAGTACATCATTACCGACGAGCGAGGTGAACGCATAAAACACCATAATCTATTGGCTCTACAGCAGCGTTTTCAAAATGTAAAAGCTAAAAAACAGGTGGTGCGCCAAAGCAGCGCCTACGATGAAATGATTGGCGGCCCAGTTAAAGGCAATAACGAGATGGAAGTGTCGCTTGGAGATAATAAGCTGTACTAATATAAGCCTAAATTAAAACTAATATTTAACTACTTATGTGTTAGCGCGGCACTTACTTTTGAGAACACAAAGCCACCAGCGGCGCCAGCGAGTAATTGGGTATAAAACCCCCAACTTCTTGCGCCCGCAATCACGTTAATTTTCATAATAAGTTCAAACGCAATTAACACAGTAGCAAGCGCCGCAATACCTGCAAAGGTAAACCATACGTCGCGCGAAATAGCGTATTTTTTGCTAAGCCAATTAGCAACCGTAAACGCAATTGCCAACGCAACTGCGATGATCACGCCATAGGTTGTGATCATGCCAAGCCAATCTTGCGCCATTACATTAAGACGATCAGCCAATGGTACCGCCACCCCAACATTTACTAACTGATTGACAACATATTGGCTATGGAACAAGCTAGCTATGGTAAAGCTCAGCAGCCATGCAACTAAAAACGAAGGTAATAAACGTGTTAAAAATAACAAGGTTAGCGCAACTCAACAAAGGAATATTCCCTCACACTAGCAAACACTTAGGTTGTAAACAATGGTTGCTTTGTATCGCCTTAAGTTTTGTCACATCTGTTGGTGTTTCAAAAAGCGCCATTGCAAAGAACACCACCTTACCGTTAGAAACTTACAACATACATACCCTTGCAACCGGATTAAACACGCCTTGGAGCATGGTAGAATTACCCGATGGAACTTGGCTGATTACTGAACGAGACGGCCATGTTGTAATGGTAAAAGGCAACAGCCAAAAACGGGTAAACCTTAACTTTGAAGGCCTGTACCTTGCAGGGCAAGGTGGCTTACTTGATATACTGCTTGCACCTGATTATGTGCAATCAAACACCGTTTATTTTACCTACGCTCAAGGCGACTTAAGTGCTAACCGCTTAGTCATCGCAAAAGCACAGTTTAATGGCACAGAATTTTCAAAACCTCAAATTATGTATACGGTGGCTACCGATAAAGGCACACCTCAACATTATGCTGGGCGCGCACTAATATTGCCTGACAATACCTTGCTGTTTTCAAGTGGCGACGGCTTTGATTATCGTGAACAAGCACAAGTTGTAACGAGTCAATTAGGAAAAATGCTACGCATAAACCTAGATGGCAGCATACCTAACGACAACCCATTTAAAGCTCACACAAACCCAAGTGCTCATGCGGTTTTTTCTCTTGGTCATCGCAATGCACAAGGGCTTGTGTACGATTACGATGCAAAACGCATTGTAGGTCATGAACATGGCCCTGCGGGCGGTGACGAACTTAACTTTTTAAGCGCAGGTGAGAATTACGGTTGGCCGGTGATCACCTACGGTAAAGACTATTCACAAGCGCGAATTTCTCCGTTTACTGAGTACAAGGGTATGAAACAACCAAGCATTAATTGGACACCCTCTATCGCCCCTTCTGGCATGGCTTACTACGGCACACGAGATAGCGCGTTCCCATCACTGCAAAAACACCTATTTATTACCACGCTGGTTGATAGAAAACTGTACGCAGTTGATATTAACAATAATCGCTTTAAACAAACCGCCGTATTCCCCGAAATAAGCGGTCGCTTGCGCGACGTATTTGTTAGCAATAGCGGTAATATCGCCATTTTAACCGATGGCAAAGATGCCAAATTGCTACTTGTTTCTGCGGCTAAGTAACTAAACTAAAATCGATAAGCGCTGTCACACTGAAATATGTTAGTAACGTAAAAACATAGTGCTTAGCTATGTTTTACACAATTAACCAAATGTTGACCAAAATGCGTTTTGTAAGCTGCTTTTTTGCATGGCTATTTCAGGCAAGTCACATATAATTACCACTACTCAACGACAACGAAATACTATGATATTAAACGCCTTGCTCACATTGCTACTTTTAGTTAGCTTTAGTATTAATGCTAAGCCTTGGCAACTTTGTCATGAAGATAAAGAGTATCCTCCCTATATTTCAAGTGACAATCAAGCTTCAGCATCGTCTGGTTTGTTAGTGGATATTTTAGAACACGCGGCAAGTAGCTCGAATATTGAACTTTATTTTACAGCATTGCCATGGAAACGTTGCCAACAAGCGGTTAAAGATGGCATTTATGACGGCCTTTTTGCCATGATCAAAACCCCTAAACGCACTAAACAGTTTGCGTTTCCAATGACACAACAACATTACATAAACACTGCAGATTATGTGATTTTATACAAACGAAATTCATTCTTACATCGAGCGGAGTTAGCAGGAAAACTATTTTCTAAACAAGGTGAATTTAACGTCAATTATTATAAAAAAATTAAAGAGTTTGGCCTTCAAGCACCGGCAGGTTACGTAGTTGAGCAATATATTAAACAGCATAACATCGCTGCAAACAGTGACTACGACCTCAGTTTAGGTATTCATCAAGTTGCTATCGGTCGCCTTGATGGGTACATAGTTGAAAAACGTATTGGTCTTGCGCAGGTTGAGGCATTAAATCAGCAAGACCATGTAATAAGCAGTCAGGGAGTGTTAAAACGCACCTATTGGTACGTGCCGTTTAATCGCGATTTTTATAACAATAATAAAGAAGATGTCGCGCGCTTTTGGCACCACATGCAATTAAGCCGTGAGCAAATCTTAGCTCACAACTAATTTAACCCAATTTAGATTAAATTAAATATCGCGACCAAACCACACAACTCGACCAACAATACGTGCTTGTTCACCTGTAGCATGGGTGATTTCAAAGCTTGGGTATTCTGGGTTATCACTTATTACTTTTACGCCGCCACTAAATGGTTTTAAGCGTTTAGTTAGTAAACCATCTTCGGTGTGTACTAAATAAATATCTTCTTTATGCGCTTGCTTTTGCGACATATCCACTAAAATCATATCGCCGTGTTCTAGGGTTGGTTGCATGCTGTCTCCGCGTACAGAAACAAACGCCAATTGCTCTGAATGCACACCTAATTGCGATGATAACCACTGTTTCGAAAAACCAAAATGGTCAGAAACCTCTTCCCCTGCGCCAACTTGGCCAAAGCCCGCACTGGCTTCTACATCAAACTTAGGTGCAAGTACCATATCGGGTTTAGTGTTGTTGGTAACGTCGTCGGTAGCGCGCTGACCCGTAATAAGCCAATTTAAATCAATGCTAAATTGCTCACTTAATTGTTCTAAGTAAGCAAGCGATGGACGGCTGCCACCACGACACAAACGATAAATAGTTGAAGCCGAGCGCCCGGTTACTTCAGCAAAACGCTTTTTGTTACCTTCTGTGATTTGGTCTATTAACGAAAGAAAGCGGCGAGAAAAGGCAGTGCTCATGGTAAGTTCAGCTCCAAAATTTTAGTGGAGGCTGACTTTACCGATATTCACACTAAATTCAACGTAACCAAGCTAAACTCTTAGCTGTATGCCTTATTTTTAAACACATTGTTGGATTTGCAGCCAATGCACCTGAGCTTAGACGCGAATCCTTACAGCCTAACTACGCGCTAGCAGATAATCGCTTTTTGGCATAAAAACGCCACAAGCCAATCAGGTTACTCATTAAGAAAACACTTTCCATCAGTACAGCTACTGGCGAAAACACCAACACATTGTGCAAAATCCAACATAAGGTGCCAACAATCATAAAACAGCGCAAAGTAAAATCATTTGCTTGAAACGACGCATAGGTTTGCAGTAAAGCCGCAAGCAGCGCAATTAGGCTTATCCAGCTATGCCAAGTAATATAAACCGCAGAAATACTCATCGCCATAAAGCCAAGCATTACACGAGGATCTCGTGCAAAAATACAATAACCAAAACGCAATGCCGCCAGCAGCATTAAACATGCAGCACTTATTTTATCGAGTAAGAAAAAGTGCACTGCGGTAAACAATACCGAAGTAAATAAGCAGGTTAAAATCGCATTGCGCGATTTAAATTGAAACGAGGCTAAATCAAGCAAAGTAGCAATTGCTACCAAACACTGCGACACAATAAACATAACGGCTCCTGTAAAAAGGGGCAGTCTAATCAGGCGCGAATGTAAAAACCTTAACTTAAGTTAATTGTGATTAAATTTAAACGACGGCGAATGCGCGACAATGATATTGCCGACACTCCTAAGTACATTGCCACTTCGTTCAAACTGAGCGTTTCTAACCAATGAGGTTTATTGTCGAGTAAATATTGATAGCGTTGTTCGGGCGTATTGAGCAATAAAAAAGCCTCTTTGGCTTCTTTAAATAATAACTGTTGGGTTATAAGCTGTTGTTTTATAGGCTGCCAATCTGCATTTTCCATTAACGATAATGGCACCTTAATTACGCGAGCCTGACGTATTACTTTTAGCTGATAAAGCGCAGGACTGTGCGTTAGCCAATTGCCATACAACAGTGCAAATTCATCTTTAAAATAAAACTCTTTGCATTTTTGCCCGCCATCGGAACTTGCGTGCAAAGCACCCAGCACCCCCGACAAAATTAAAAACCCAGCCTGTTGCGTTTCGCCTTGTTGTAATAGTACCTCGCCTTTGGCGTAGGTTTTAATATCAAATTGTCTCGCTAACTTTTGCTCAAATAAGCTTGCAAGTTGATGATAACTATCGCCTAGCTCAAGGATTTTTGGCGTATTCAATTGTGCCAACCTCGCATTAATAATTGAGTAATCTCACTTGCATTTACGCCATCACGCACCACAAAATGCTGACCACACCAAAGTGGCGAAAAATCACTTTTGCCAGCAGCTTCTGCACGGGCGCGGATCGCCGTCATCGCAATTGACGCAAACGGAAATGGCGGCACATGTGACGGCATGCTGCCAAGCTCAGTTATCGCACGGTTTACTATTCCGCGCGCAGGGCGACCAGAGAATACCGTCGTCAGCACTGTTTGGTGTGGCTTTTTTAGTGCCGCGCGATAGAGCTCATTTGTTGTGGCTTCATTACTTAATAAGTACGCGCTGCCAATTTGTACCGCTGCTGCACCTAGTTGCTGAAATGCCGTAACGTCTTCAGGTTTACTAATACCACCAGCGGCAATAATTGGCACGTCTAAAGTGACACATTGTTTTACCAATTGCTTGGTTGTTGGCTGCTGCGTGATGTTAGTCGATAAAAAATGGCCGCGGTGACCACCGGCTTCAATGCCCTGTGCAATAATGGCATCAACACCGTTTTCTTTTAAAAAACACGCTTCTTCAAACGTGGTTGCCGATGACCATACTTGCCCACCCCACTTTTTAATTTGCGACACAATCTCCTTGGCTGGCAAGCCAAAATGAAAGCTCACTATTGGCGGTTTATATGGCGCGATAATCTCCAATACACTTTGATCAATAGGCGTGCGCGATGCACTGGTTGAAAATCCTGATGCATCAATATGAAACTCGGCAAAATAGGGGGTGAGTAATTGATGCCAATCCATTTGTTGCTGTTTGCTATAATTTGGCGTGGTGTGGCAAAAAAAGTTCAAGTTGTAGGGCTTATCAGTATGACAGGTTAGGTAGTTTAATTCGCTAACTAGCTGCTCTTTTGTCAACATGGCGCATGGCAACGACCCAAGCCCTCCTGCATTGCAAACCGCAACGGCCAATTTGGCATTTTGTACTCCCGCCATCGGCGCTTGAATAAGCGCAAGCTCAGTATTAAAAAACGTTTTTGTCATTGTTACAGTCCTTGTTGTAATGAAGAAGAGCCAAAGTGTTAGCGCATTATGCTATTCAAATAAATTAAAGTAACTGAGTTTGCGTTGAGGTGTTTAAATTAAACTGTTTTTGTTAAGTGAAAAATAAAACTTCCGTAGCGCCACATTTTGCATACTCACATTTAATGGTTAATAACATATTGAAATTTAATAATTAAACCCATTGATTAAAACTATTTTTTGATAAGACAAAAATTTTAAATTGACGCAAAACGCAATCCTGTTTATTTTCGCCGTGATGTTTCAAGAAGGGCCATACTAAGCGCTGGCCAACCCAATATTAAGCAGATATCCGCATGCCTACTGCTGCGATTTACACCTTTAAAGGTAACCATAATATTGGAACCATTTGAATGACCGAGCCGAGCGTTATCAGCTTAATTCCACCCATTGTTGTACTGACTCTTGCGGTTGCGGTTAATGCGAACATTCCGCTTCTGATTGGCTTTTTGCTACTGGCATAAACTCAATAACCTTATAAAACAAAAGCGCCAGCATATGCTGGCGCTTTTTTATTGATAATTAACCTCTTTTTGACAAGGCCATTAACACATTCAAAAAGGCTTCTACCGATGCGATTGAGCCCGATTCATCCATTGTGTGGTAGCTGGTTGTTGGCACTTGAATAGTTGTACCATCCACTAAACCATTCGAACTGGCGATAATACGACCAAGCTCAGTACTACCAATAGAGCGTGGCGCTTCTCCCCGCGCGGCAAGCTCTTTATTTATTTTTTCCATATATTCATCTTTATAGATGTAGCTTAACTGCTGCTCTTTACAGATTTTTTCCACTAACTTAGTTGCCGCTGAATTAAACGAAGCGTTGGCATCTTTTTTTCGCAGCACTAAATGTTGTTTATTGGCCGATTCAACATCGGGAAACGGGCTCGTATCTACCACAAATAAGCGGTTAGTTGAGCCACCAAAACGACGAAAACACTCCAATAAATAGCGCCAACTTTTACCTGCCTCTTCTTGCGCGGTGAAAAACACTGTGCCCTCAAAGCCCAAACTAAATAAATGCACGAGCGCTGCCGCCGACAGTACATTATCGAGCTGACCGGTTAATCGCTCTTCGGAAATACGCAGTTTGTCTTTAAACGCAACCGGTGTTCCGGCAACGGCACTTTCAAGGCCGTCAATTTCAAAAATAAGGTTATTTCGATACTCACACACATAGGAATGCTTGATCATGCCTTGCCCGCGATATGCACCAGATCAAGGCTCATAAGCATACACCGGGGTAGACTTATAGCGTTCGGTGATTTTAGTCATGAGTTCTTCAGACACTGAGTTATTGAGCAAATCAGTGCGGTTTGCAGCAATAAATGCTGCATATTGAAATTCGTTCGGCCCTGTGCAAATTAAACCGTGGCGGTCAATATGTGCTGAAAACATTGCACTGAACGGCTTTTTACCCTGCGCAACTAATAGTCCTTCGTACCAAGTTACAGTGGCTCCTCGCTCTTCAAGCTCGCGCTGCAATACACGAAAAAACGAATGCTCCGCCCCGACCACACTCGGATGGCGAATAATTTCTTTTAATAAATCGATATACTCTTGGCTTAATGTGCTCATTAATTTCACGCTAAATAGCCCCTACTAAGTTTAAAAGCCTAGCGAGAAGCCGTCATTTTTTGCCTAGTTCGATATCTTTGCACAAGCGTTTTATGGCTAAATTTAAAGCACCGAATTAACTGCAAGTATCTGCCTGAATCTACAAACTAGCAAGTAAAATCAAAGCCAAAATAAACACTAAATTATTGGGGTAATCTGCCGATAACATATTGATTCACAAACAAGGACGTGATTATGAAATTACCTAGCATAAATAGTTATGAAAACCCCTCCAATGCGGTGCAAAATAAAAACGCCAGTATTGAACAAGCCGTAAACACAGCAAAAGTAAACGCTAATGACCAAATAGCACCCGATTCTGTATTTATTAGCCAGGTTTACCTTGTTGATTTTGACTTTAACAGTTGGTTAGCTGAACCCGACCAAGCCAATTTATCCGATGACCAAAAACAGCAGCTTACATCATTGTATGAGCGACTTTCTGAAGAAGACTTCATTAATTTAGCAAAAACAGATGTTCTTAAAAACGAACAATTTTTATCATTGTCAGGGCAGCTCGACGACGAGCATTTAAATGGATTAGTAAGTGCTATTTCGGGCTTGTCTGTGCCTGCAAGCATGTTATTTGTGCATGTGAATGAATACCAACCTCCGCGCACGGAAGAAGAAAAAATAGCGCAATTTATTGACGTGATTGCCAACCAAAATGAAGTAAACCGAGACAAAATTATTTCGCAAGCGGCACTTTATAGCGAGTCCGTAAATACATACAAAAAAAATAGTCGCGATGACGGTACCTACTCGGAAATCAATCTGTACTTTAGTACCGATTCAAGCGCGAATAACCTACAAAATTTTGTATCAAGTGTCATTTCGTCAGATAACCCAGGTGATTTAGTCGACAAACTAACTAATTTTAGTGAGCAGCAGCAAAGTGCAATGTTAAATGTACTGGGGTTTGATAATCACCTTGGAACACGTTTACTTGATCAGTTACACGACGAAGATGAAGCCGCACGTCAAAACATCGTTTCATTTTTAGGTGATATTACGCAAAAATCGGGCGCCTTTTTAGAATTTTCCGCCTTTTCGTCTCGTGACCCCGATAACCCACTTTATCTTCGTAAAGGCCATGGCGACAACATGTATACAACAGTGCAAGATATGGTGAGTAAAACCGTTAATTTGTTAGAAGATTACGAGTTTTCTGACGGGCAGCTGAGCAAATTTGGCGAAGACTTAACAAATCATCCACGCCAGCAGCAAATCGCTTATTTAGACACCTTTACTCTTGGTTTAGAAAATCTTACCCAACGCGATGAAAACAACCCTGAGACCTATAACCCGCTAGACGATGCACAAGCTGCAACACAACTGTTTGCACTTTTGAATGATGAAACAGTGCTAGAAAAAATGTATCAAACCAGACAGGGAGAGGATTATCGCGCAGGCACTTTCTTTAAGGTTAAGTCGTACCAAGAGTATCAAGCGGACGCAAAGCAGCTGATGGCGCACTATTTACCGTCAATTTCTTAACCCCTTGTTCGCCAACTGTGCAGGTAACGCTGTTGGCGCTTAATTCACAATCCTTATATATAAAAGCCGATAATCTAACATTGGTAGCCTGTTAAATCCTTGGTTATAATACCAAATCGCTTAAGTAGCTGATCACATACTTAACAGAATTGGTATAATCAACGTTTCGCAGGCTGAACGCCTTGCTTCCTCCATTTGATATTTTCTTAGTGAGCATCGAAAAACAATGAAAAAACTCTCAAAAGTTCAACTAAAACAACAAGCTTTGGTGCTTAGTATTGCCGATGCGCTAGAAGCAAAAGCCTTAGCGGAAATTCCGGGTATGGTGCAATGCTGGTTTGATGTTGAATATCACTTGTTTCCAGGTTCACTATTATTGTGTTTTCAGTTCGAAAATGAGCAAGCCTTAGTCGCTGCAGAGCCTAATCTGCTTACTTGGCAAAAACGCTTAAGTGCGGCACTGGTGAAAAAAGGTGTGGTACTAAAAGACATGCGCAAGCACTTGGTGTTTACCTTAAAAGGCCCAGACGATTAAGCAACTTGCGTTTATTTGTGTTGAGCTACAATTAAAGCCTGACTCATATCAGGCTAGATGGCTGGAAAAAGCGCATACATTTAGGCAAAGTGTGCAATGGGTTGTAATTGTCGTGTGTTCTTTATGAAAAGTTCAGTTCTTGTATGTGTCATACTTATTTTCACTCTTTTTTCCAGTGTCACTTGCTCTGCCACACAACTGCGCTTTGTCGCTGAAAACTTATACCCGCTTCATTTTAAAGATAAAAATAACCAGCCAGACGGCTTTTTAGTTGATGTTGTTAACGCGGTACTTGATGACTGCGCGTGCGCTGGCAAAATTGAAATAATGCCGCAAGCAAGAGCGTTTCGTGAACTACAGTCGCAGCCGAATGTAGTTATGATATCGCTGCTTAAAACTCCCGGTCGTGAAACAAAATACTTATTTTTAGGTTCGGTATTTCACGCACACGCCTATTTAGTTGGTTTAAAAAGAAATCAATTTGAGTTATTTAACTTACACAGTGCACGAGGATTGCGCGTTAGCACAGTGCGAGGGTATTTTAGCCAACGCTATTTAGAAAGCGCTGGTTTTTCACTTGAACGCGATTTAGTGCTTGCGCCAGAGCCTGAAAGCTTAATGAAAATGCTTTATAAAAATCGTACCGATTTAGTGCTAACTAATACCTTACATCTCGATAAAGAACTTACCAGTATTGGCCTTGATCCAACAAAAATTGAGAAAAAACTGCATTTACCTGACTTTCCAAATGAACTGCATATCACGGCAAACAAAAAATTAGAGCATACACTCGCGATAAAACTAACAAACTCGCTCAACGCCATTAAACACAACGGGCAATACCAAATGTTGTTAACTAAATGGAACCTAAACGAAAAGGCGCATTAAGTTCACTTAATAATTACGTGAATACGCGCCTTTTAACGATTTAACCTAAGCTAAGGTTATTTACAAAACATCGTACACTTTCACCCTATCAGAATCGCTACCGATAGATTGCAGAGCTAATTTAACCGTTTCAGTTAGTTGCGCTTTATGAGGTGATTTTTGACAAATATGGATCAACGTTTTGCTTAATTCATAATCAGAGTCAATAAACTTGCTGGCTAATTCAATCGACTGAGCGGTAGTTGCCCGGTCCATTGTTTGATACGGCAGCGAAAGAAAAGCCCTTTTCATTTCATAATCTGAATCAATGTGCTGCATAAACGTTAGCATTGCTTCAAAATCATCTGGTGTTTTAACTTCGCTCGCTAATGCATTTACGACGCGGTAAGCCTCATAATCTGAACCAATATCAGCGCTTGCAGTAAACATATCGGCAATTGATAAGTGTGTTGATTGTGACGATATTTCACTTATTAATCTGAATTTTTCATAATCACTATCAATGGTTTTTGACACATCAAAATAAGCTTGATGAATCGTTTGCGCATTAGGCAGTTGTGGTGCTAGCTTACTGAGCAAAACACGTGTTTCATAATCTGAACTCATGCCATTTAATCCACGTAAAAGCGTAAGCCATGCTTGCTCTGGAAGCTGCTTTTGCTTATCTAAAAAACGCTCTACCGTCACTCTTTGGCTGTAATCACTGTTTATTTGAGCAAGTACAGCCAACACTCGCTTTTGCGCCAGTAAGTCTAAGTTATTGGCGCTAATTGCTGTGATATACGCCGATTTTGTATCGTCGTTATTTGCACTCTCCATTTGGTTAAGTGCAGCTGGTATTCCCTGCTGTTCAATTAACGTTTGCGTACGCTCAACGGCAAATAATGGGGTATTATCAAACACGCTTGTCATAAACTGTTCAATTTCGTTTTTGCTTGGCGTATTTCCTCTTTGATCACCATAAGTGACTTCGCCATTCTTATTGCTTATCATCAAAAAATCATCAGATTTGAAATGCTTAATCTTAACAAAACTGCCTTCACTCATACTTGCTATGGTTAACGCGTCTGAGCTTAAGGTGATTGCGCCGTTAATTTCGGCAATAACCTGATATTCATCACCAAATTGCTGATAATTCTTTTTAATTTCGGTAATTGCGCCATTTGAATCGGTTTTGATGTATTGATGACTGACAACGCCACTACACCCTGACGCAATAAAAACGACGGCGGCTAAGCTTGTAAGGTGAAACGATTTAAAAAGAGATATGTGCATAAAATTGTAATCCACTATTGTTTTTAGAATATATTCGCTTTTAAAGCAAGGCGCATACCAAAGTGTAACCACATGATATTTCGTCATTTAATAATTTTTATTGTGAAATACACTAAACAAAAAAGCCAAACGTTAGCATTTTAAACCATATCAGCTTAAATCTAATCTACTGAATGATCATGAAGTTTTAACATAAGCTTCCCTTCTTTCTCAAAGCCAATTTTACGTGGCAATAAACAAATAAAACTCAATATGCGACTTGTGTCACACTAAAAACACTGCTAAATTGCGACAACTGTCACACAAATTGTGACTTCCCATATTCGAATAAATATAAAAAGGAAACTGCTTTGCAACTTACCGGCCCAGAACTCGAAATTCTCAAGTCTTTATGGCAGCAACAGCCATTAACGGGTAAAGAAATTCACCAACGGATGGAGTCACTCTACGGTTGGAGTTATTCATCTACCCGCAAAACATTAGAGCGCATGGCGCAAAAAAACTATGTCAGTGTAGAAACGCAAGGGAATAAAAAAATCTATTCAGCATTACTTGATAAAGTGCCTACGCTCGCCGCATTTGTGAAAGACTTCTCTGAACGCGTACTTGAAATAGACGGCAATTTACCCGTTGCCATGTTCTCTGGCAGCCAATTATTTGAACAAGATGAACTCTCTGATTTGGAGGCTCATTTAAATACATTACAACAACAGAAAAACAACTAAGTTATGTGGTTAATCTCATTTTTATGTTGGCTAGTAATTAGCTTTTCACTAGCTGCTTTATTAAAAAAAATAGCGCAAAAAGAACGCCTTTCACCGCTCTTTTGTTGGGCTGCACTCATCCTTCCATGTGCGGTATTTTTACCAAATTTCGACGTTTTTAAGGTGACAGAAGTCAACTTTGTTTGGCTTAATTCTAGTGCGCAACAACAAATGCAATTTGTTGGTGAAGTGGCAGAGCAAACCACCAGCCAAAACGGCTTTAACATTAATTGGTTGCTTTTTGGGGGGCTTTTTATCCCATCAGCATATCGCTTAATGAGACTAACTAAACGTTATCGTAACGCTAAAGCATTGATTGCAACGGGTACTCCATATCACTTAAGCACTGTGCCTTGCATGGTGATGCCGATGAATCAATCGCCATTTGTGATTGGTTTTCATAAACCTACGCTGGTGTTACCGCAGTATTTTATGCATTTAAGCAAACAGCAACAGGGCATTATTCTCGCCCACGAACAGATGCACATTGCTAACCGAGATCATTTTCATACTTGGCTCTGGTTAGTTTTGGTAGAAGTTTGTTGGTTTAATCCCGCTATAAAACAGCTCAGCGAGTTGTATGTAAATGCAATGGAACAGCGTTGTGATTTGCAAACAATCTCGTGCCATCGCTATACGCCGCAAGATTACGCTAATACCTTGTTGCTCAGTATAAAATTATCGCAGCAAGGCGCTTTAAACCCATTTGCAGCTCATTTTACAGGGCAAACCATCAAGGTGGCTGACTACAAGCAACGTTTCACGTTTATTTTTAGTCACGCGCCAATCCAAATTAAAAAATCACTTTATGTTTTCAGCTGCGCGCTATTAATTGTTGTACTGGCAAAAGGTGCAATATCGCAAGTTTATGCAGGACAAGATGAGTGGCAATATCCGGTCGCAAATATTGATATCAGCTCTCATTATGGCCATGTTACTTCGTTTCGCAAAAACCGCCCACATCGCGGCATTGATTTAGTTGATACAAAAGGCACTCACATTGTTGCCGCAAAAACCGGCAAAGTGATTATTGCCGATGACGAGACTATGGCCGCTGCGTTTGGTAAAACCATTGTGATCCAGCACAGCAATGGCTGGCAATCGCTCTATGCGCATTTAGACGACATTTCAGTTACCCAAGGTCAGTGGGTTAAAAGTGGCGAACTCATTGGAAAAATGGGCGATAGCGGTAAAGTAACAGGCACACATTTGCACTTTGAACTAGCAAAAGATGGTCAAACAGTTGACCCACTCATTTATTTAAACGAGAAATAACATGCATTTTTCACGTATTATTTTAGTAGCATTATTACTCGTAGGCTGTGATGAACAAAGCCAATGTAACGATGAAACGCAAAACAAAAGCATCGTCATAGAAAACACACATACGCAAGCAAGTTCGCACAAAAAAGACAGTACAACTCCGCATAACGCCAATATAACACGTCAAACCTATACCCTAAATAAAGGTGATACACTGACCCATTTATTACGTTCGGCGGGATTTTCATTTTCAGAGGTTTACACTTTAGCCGATGCGATTAAGCCGCTCTATGATTTTAAGAAAATTCAGTCGCACACTCAGTTTGATGTAATTGAAACGCCAAACAGTAAAACCATTCGCTTTGCAACGAGTTTCGCCCAAGTTATTAACGCAAAATTAGTGGAAGGAAATTGGGAAATTACGCAAAGTGCAATCATAACCCAAACGGAGCAAATAAGCCGCTCTTTTGCAATAAACCACAGCCTTTATCAAGCTGCGAGCGATGCTAAAGTACCCAATAATGTGATTAACAGCGCGATATTAGCGATGTCACATTTTGTTGATTTTCAAAGGGAGATTCGACAAGGCGATCACATTACCTTAAATTTTAATAAAGAAACAATTACGCAAGATGTACATTTATTTAGTACCTTTAGTAACCCACAACAGCTAGTCGCTATTTCCTTTATCAACCAAGGTAAACATTACGAGCTTTACCATTACCAAGACGCTTTTTACTTTAAAGATGGCAAGCTAGCACAAAGCTTTTTAATGAAAACGCCACTTAATGGCGCGCGATTGTCCTCAAACTTTGGTAAACGAAAGCACCCTGTTTTAGGCTACACAAGGCAACATAAAGGCATTGATTTTAGCGCACCAATTGGTACGCCAATTATGGCAGCAGGCAAAGGCAAAATACTAAAAGCCAGCTACAGCAGAAGCTTTGGTAATCGTGTGTTAATTGATCACGGCAACGACTATCGAACCTTGTATGCGCATTTAAAAGGCTTTGCTAAAGGTATCAAGCATGGTGCACGTGTAAGCCAAGGGCAAACGATTGGTTTTTTAGGCAATACGGGGCTTTCCAGCGCACGCCATCTACATTATGAAGTGCATAAAAACGGTAAAGTAATTAACCCATTAAAAATGAAGCAACCAAGTAATATTCAATTAACGGGCAACGAGTTACACGCATTCAAAGTGCATATTAATGATATTGATAAACGCTATGCGGCGTTGGTTTACAATAGCAATAATAAAAGTGCTTTAGACTAATCAAAAACCCAGTCAGGTAAATTCTGACTGGATCCTACTCTATCTATCACCGCAAAGTTTATTTTTGATTTTTCAAAAAACGATGTGCCTTTTCAATCTAAAAGTGCAATAAAAAACGTAACTAACTAATTTTTAGAAGAGTATTTAGTGCTTTGTTGAAACATCGCAAATCCCCCCTGACTTTTAAGAGATAACGCGCCCAATTTTAGGCATTTGTCTGTACGCAAAGAAGCACAGGTTGACTACTTTTTAAACGCGGGACACTCCCGAGCAAGGAATTAATTAAAAGGAATTCAATATGAAAAAACATAATCTATTAAGTCACCTGATCATTTTTGTATTTTTGTTCTCTGGGAATGCAACAGCGGCTCAAGGGGATGTTGATACTAATTATGGTGTTGGAGGCATAGTTCATACGCCGTCGGGTGCTAACGTTATTGCTGCATCTGCCACTTCAAATAATGGGATTATCGTTGCTGGAATAGGCCATCATCCGAGTGACTTTAGAATAACCCAACTATTAAGTGACGGAACTGAGGATGCAACCTTTGGCAGTTCAGGGCATGTTGAAATAAACCTACCATCAGTACTCGGTATTAGTAACTTCAATTTAACCGATATGGCGCGCACCAATAATCAAGAAACAATTATTACAGGATATAACCTTGGCTCTATTGGTGGCGATGGCGTACTTGCTAAGTTAGATGCAAACGGTAACTTAGATAGCACTTTTGCCAATGGTGTAGGAGCCTTAACATTAAGGAATTTCGCACCGTTTACTGGTCAAGGTAATATAATTCCTTATGCTCTTGCCGTTGATGCTAATAACCACATTTTGGTTGCCACCAGATGCCTATATGGCACATTGGTTGCGCGCTTTACGCCGTCTGGCACACTTGATAATAGCTTTGCAAATAACGGAGTATTGGCCGTTTCATATCCACTTGGTGGTCAATTTTCTCATATGCCCGTTAGTTTAGAAATAGACCCACTGGGTACTATTACATATGGCTATTGGGTGCTTACTGGTTCATCAACTGCGTTAACAACTAAAGTAGTGACACAATTAGATCCTAACGGAAGCCTCGTAACTAACTTTAGTAACTCAGGCCATATTATTTTACCCGCTGCAAATGGTGAAGAGTTAGTCAGTGTAAAGCGCGACGTAAATAACCGCACTTTATTGCTTACCAAGAACTGCGTTTTGTCACGATATACGACAAATGGTGTGTTAGATACTTCTTTTGGCAACAACGGAGCAGCAAACGTTGTTATGCCCAATGGCAGTTCATCACTATGCTTAGGTCTTACATTGAGACCGACTTCAGCACCTATCGTTACAGGAAGTATTCAACAAAATAATAACCATCAACTTTTAGTCGCACGCTTTGATAACTCAGGTCAACCAGTAGCAAACTTTGCAAATGGCGGTGTTGCTATCGTTGGTCAACCGCCATTTGCCGGAACCGTGAATGCTTATGGCGCAGCCTTTTCGGTTTTACAATCAAATGGACACATTCAGGTAGCCACTACCGAACGCCCTTATTTAAACAATTTTGCTGTGACAGCTATTGAAGATACAGCTCTTAATGTATCCCCGCGTCCAGCAAGAATTGGACGCCGAACATCTGTCGCACTTAATACTTGGACATACTCTATTCCATTTACTGTAAGTGACTTAACGTCTGGTGCCAAAGTTATGGCAACAATTGAACAAGGCGAATACTCCATTAATAATGAACCTTACACAACATCGCCAGGGTTCGTACAAAATGGAGATTTAATTACTGTGCGTCACCGCTCGGCATCTTGCTTCAACTGCAGCAAACGCTCAACACTTGAGTTAGGTGGTTATTACGACGCTAAAAACGGGGGGCAACGATTAGGTGGCAGTCGAACCTACAGTTTTAGCAGCTTAACCAAGGGGCTAATCGTTTCACCGCTTTAACATGCTAAGGGCTAGCATTTCAGCTAGCCCTTGCCGTTGAATATATACCCTAAGTTTTTTCAAACAACGACTTCATAAATTCATAGAACACTTCAGTTTTACGTGTTATTAAACTGTTTTGTGGTTTTAAAAACCAGACTGGCGCGTCATCATCCATTAACGTATTTGGTAAAATCTCAATTAATTGTCCAGCTGCTAATTCATCTTGAATTGCCAAGCGCGATTTAATCGCTATGCCAAGCCCTACAACCGCCGCTTGTGTCATATTATCTGAGTTAGAGATAGTCAGTTGAGTGGTTACACTGTGGTTAATAACGCGGTCATTATCTTTAAATTTAAGCTGCCGTTGCCATGGTAAACAGACCCATTGGTGATTAGTAAGATCGGTAATCGATTTTGGTATGCCATGTTTAGCCAAATAAGCGGGGGATGCACACAAAATACGTGAATTACGGGCAATCTTACGCGACAGTAAATTAGAATCGGCCAATTGTCCTACTCGAATCGCCACATCTTGCGCGTCATCCACCACATTCACAAATTGATCGGTGATCATAAAATCCAGTTTTAAATCGGAATAATTTGACTCAAACGCTGCAAGTGCGGGCAATACAAATTTAGAAAAAACCCACGGTGGCATGGTCACTCTCAGCACACCCGAAATTGCTGAGCCCCGGGCACCAATTTGATGCTCTGCATCGTATAACGCCTCTAAAATTGCCACTGCACGTTGATAAAACACCTCTCCTGCAGGCGAAAGTCGCAGACGCCGACTATCTCTAAAAATAAGTACCGTATTAAGCGCTTTTTCTAGCTTATTTAAACGATGACTGACCGTTGCAGGGGAAAGGCCCTGTGCTTTTGCAGCAACAACCACCCCTTGATTTTCAACAATGGCAATGAAGGTTTCTAAATCACATAAACTGTACATAGCTTTGATTTAATATTTTCGAATTTAGGTTTCGTTTTTCTATTGTATATCTAAAAAAATAAAACTCTATACTGAGCCCATTGTTAACATAAAAAGTGGAATACACATGACATTAAAAAGCCAAATCGACGCGTTTGAAGTTGAAAAGAAAGCCAACCTTAATAGTGATATTTTAGATTTAATGGATATCACAACAGATAAACTAATTGCGGCGCAGTTAAGCCAGCATGCACTAAAAGTGGGCGATACGCTGCCAGCATTTAACTTACCAAATAGCGATGGCACTTTAGTTAGTTCACACGCGTTATTAGAAAAAGGCCCATTGGTGCTTAGTTTTTATCGTGGTGGTTGGTGCCCTTATTGTAATTTAGAGCTGCGTGCGCTTAATGCACTTTCAGCTGAATTTGCAGCACATAACGCACAGTTAGTTGCTGTTTCACCACAGTTACCGGACAATTCACTTTCTACCCAAAACGAAAATGAGCTTGCCTACACTGTACTTTCGGATGTGGAAAATACCTTAGCAAAAGCCTGTGGTTTAGTATTTACCCTTGATGAGCGTTTAGTGTCGGTTTATCACCAACTTGGTCTTGATATTCCAAAAGCGAATGGCGATAACAGCTATGAATTGCCTCTACCGGCAACCTATGTCATCGATCAAAATGGCGTAATTCAATTTGCCTTTGCAAAAGAAGATTACACCTTAAGAGCTGAACCTGAAGACGTACTAACTGCGGTTAAAAAGCTTAAATAAGTTCTACTTATCAAGAGAAATCACCAAGTGGTTTCTCTTAATAAACCAACTTTTATAAATAAAATTAATTAAAAAGTATACAAACACACATTACTACCGTACACTGCACAGGCTTTAGAAATTTAAAGCTTTATCTACTACTGCACGTTTTGTTTCTCTTTCTTCTTTATTAATTCTAAGTCGAACTGGTATCCATATTTGCTTTATTGGTTACTGTTTTACTTGTTTATCTATAGCTTTATCCGGTGAGATTTCACCACAAATTAATTAATAAAAGGTTTCAATATGTCTGATTCAGTAACTGGCGTAGTAAAGTGGTTTAACCAAGAAAAAGGTTTTGGATTTGTAACACCAACTGACGGCGGCAAAGATGTGTTTGTACATTTTCGCTCAATCGTTTCTGATGGTTATAAATCATTAGACGAAGGTCAACAGGTTCAATTCTCTGTTGAGCAAGGTCCAAAAGGCCCGCAAGCTTCAAATGTTGTAGCACTATAATTAAGTGCTCTTCCAGGGCTAGTAACAACTAGCCTTATTATCACCGTAATACGCCTCCTTGAATTAACCCATCAGTTTTTGTCTTACAGTACCCCCTCAATAAAAATATAAAAGATCTAATATGATACATACATTTAATGCCGCTAGCATAAATGCTCAGCCGCCAATTTTATCCATTTCCGTAAATAAAAATAGTGTTGTCTTTACCGATAATACCGAACGTAAGAATGTTCGTTTTGAAACTGCCTTCGAGAAAAAACAGTTTTTAAACTGGCTTACGACTATTTAACATTTCATCCGCGAGATCTAATGTGCAAACCGTTAAACACAAGTAGCTTCCCTATGATTATTCGCATTCACAAAAAAGCCGGAGATTACTCCGGCTTTTTGCAATTTAAAAAATGAATTTGAGAGATCAACAGACCCTAGTTATTTAAATAGGTATTTAAAAACTTAAGGTAAGCATTTGATGCTTCAATGCGGTTTTCTTTTTTAGTAAAACCATGGCCTTCATCATCAAATAATACATATTCTACCGGCACACCATTAGCTTTGACCGCTGCCACCAGCTCATCACTTTCTACTTGAAGTACACGAGGATCATTTGCGCCTTGAATTACCATTAATGGTTTGGTGATATTTTTAGCGTGGAATAATGGCGAAATAGCGCGGTGACGATCACCATCTGTTGCTGGGTCGCCCATTTCATCGTAAAGCGCTTTTTTAAAGCTCTCCCACCATGGTGGAATAGAATTAAGCGTTCTTACCCAGTTAGTTACACCAAAAATATTAATACCCACTTTAAACTCTTCCGGCTCAAACGCAAGTGCTGCCGCGGTCATAAAGCCGCCGTAACTGCCACCCATAATGCCAATTTTATCGCCATCTACCCAATCTAAGCTTTGTAAGTGTTTTTTGCCGTACACGATATCTTGTAAGTCATCGGTGCCGTGTTTTTTATCATCCAAATGGAAGAAGGTTTTGCCGTAGCCCGAGCTACCACGGTTATTCACCGCAAAAATAGCATAGCCATGGTTTACTAAGTGCTGCTGCATGGCACTATAACCGGTGCGGCTTTGTCCACCTGGTCCGCCATGCACCCACACAAGTGCAGGCACTTTATTATTGCTATTTGCTTGTTTTGGTTTGTATAACACGCCTGGGATTTCTAACCCATCAAAGCTTTTAAAACGCACTATGGTACTTTCAACCAGATCATTTTGATCAATTGCAGCACTTAAGCTGTTTGTAAGTTGTGATGCGTTTGATGATCCTACCTGCCAAACAAATAAATTATTCGGTGACGTATCGGAGTTTAAGTAGAACGCCATGGTTTTTTCATCTGCCGAAAAATTTACACCACGTAAATTACCCGCAGGTAAACTTGGCATCGCAATCGATTGCCCTGTTTGTGTATCCATCACAGTGACTTTTGTGCTGGCATCAGCATTGACACCACTAACTTGGTAACGCCCTGATTTAGAGAAGTAAATAAAGTTAACATCCCATTCATCTTTGAGTGCAAGGCGATGTTCACCCGAGGTTAAATCGTAGCGCCAAATCTGCGCAAATTCGCCTTTTGCGTTGGTTGAGTAATAAAGTGCCTTGCTGTCTCGCGAGAAGGTTTCAGGGCCAAATGTGGCTTCAACGCCTTTTCCTGCAATCAACTCTGGTTTAAGTGTTTTTTTCATCGTATCGAGAATAAACACGTCGCTATCTTTGTTTGAGTTATTTTTAGAAAGCGCAATAAAACGGCCGTCAGGGCTAATTGCACCCACATCTAAACCCATTTTATTTTGATAAACAGGGGTTACTTCATAGCTTTTTGCGTAAACACGGTATAAATCCATAAACTTAGCATCGCGCTGGTTACTGGTAATGTAAAAATGAGAACCATCTTCTGTGAAACCAGCAAAGCGCGCACGGGTTTCACCGCCCGGTGTTAAGTCTTTAACGCTGCCGTCCACTTCGCGTACATACACATGAAAACGCTCATTACCGCCTGAGTCTTTGGTAAAAATCACGCGTTCATCATTTGGGAAATAACGCACCGCGTAGGTACTGTCTTGAAAATCTGTTAAGCGTGTTTTTTTTGCAGTTTTAATATCAACAGCATAAAGACTATAAATGCCACTTTCATCACTGCTCACCAGAATTTTGTCACCACTTGGTGAAAAGCTGCTGCCCATAATAGAGGTGGTGTCAAAGAAAGTTTCAGCATCATATTGCGTTAGTGTTTGTTGTACTGCCTCTACAGCTTGCGATGTAGTGCTTGTTTGTGAACAGCCTGCTAGTGCAAGCCCTAGCGCACAGGCTACTGCGGCTAATTGAAAATGCGTTTTCATTATAATTATTCCTTATGAATTATCCGCTTCCGATTGTTACCTGAACAAAATTTAGACACAAGTATCACGTGAGAATAATTGTTTCAAAATGTTGAAATGCGTAACGGGTAATTTTACAGGGCTGTTACTACTCACTTTCAATACTTGCCATTAATCACTTAACCAAACCGTTAAACACATAACGTTAGTTATTAGCAGGTGTTTGATTAGACTCGTAAACATAATAAAAACAGGGAGTATTGAAATGAAACCTACATGCCCAGAATGCAATAATGAAATCACTTTTTTGCAAAGTTTTAGAAATATTAATCCGTGGAATTATCACTGTCCAAACTGTAGAAAGCGTATTGATATCAGTAAAAAATGGAAGAATATCAGCCTAACTTCTGCGGGATTAGGGTTTATTTATGGTCTTTTCACTGCTGCCAACGATATACCTATGTTGCACGCATTTGTACCTGTATTAATTATCGCTTTATTTGCACAGTGGTTTGTTTGGCAACGTATAACATTCCACAAATTTAATAATGCAAACCAGCAACAAGATAATTAACAATCACCAAACAAAGTAGCTATGAGGTTGATTCCTAGGGTCTATTGACCTTTCAAGTTCGTTTTTGTAACAGTTTGATTGGGTTTTATACAAGGCAGAGGCTGCGTGGCATAGTTATTCTATGTGAGATAGCCGATAACACAGTAGAAAACCCAATCAAGCGCTGCCGAACGGTTCTTTTGAGCGCACTTTTCTCATTGTTGCCTACACGGATGTAGGTAAGGGGCGTGAGCAGGGCGCGGAAGCTTTGCTCGATATTGGCTTAGATTGCTAGGCCACACATCGAGCGCCTCGATAAAAGCACGCTCTGAGAGAACAAAAATAGAACAGCAAAGATCAACAGACCCTAATTTATTACAAACTGCATAAACCGAGCTAAATACTTCGCGCCAGACATCTTAAATACTCAGTAAGAACCTTTCTGCATAGCCACCTCGTAACAACCAATTTATAAGATCAAAAATTTACTGTTTGTATTTGTGTAAAAGCGATTGCGGAATATGGCAGTAGTCATCAGGGCAGCGAGTAAGCCTATCTTGATGTTCTTCATCACTTTTTACGTAATTGGTATGAGGCAATACTTCTACTTTAATCTGTTCTTTATCATCTCGAGCATTAATAAACGCAGCAGCAGCGCCCAAATGTGCTGGGTTTTGGCTATAAACTCCCGTACGGTATTTCTCCCCAATATCTTGCCCCTGCTTGTTAATACTGTACGGGTCGATAATTTCAAAGAAATACGTCATCAATTGCGCAATCGTGACACGTTCTGGATCAAACTGTACCTTCACACATTCTGCATACCCATCGTATGGCGCATGTGTGCTGTTGGCAGTGCCGTTTGCTCTGCCTGCTTCACTGTTTATTACGCCGGGAAGATGTCTTAGGTATTCTTGCACCCCCCATAAACAGCCCCCTGCAAAATAAATGGTGTTTTCTAACTTGTTTTCGTCAGCGAAGCCGCGTTGTATGGCTTGTTTATTCATAAATATATAAAGTTGAGAATGATTCGTATATGCCTTGGAAGTGAGATCATATACAATGCGCGCCAAATTAGCGATGTTGTTTTATGGGAACTTCCCCTGTGTTTTATTTGAGCCAGCTAGTTGGCTAGTAGCCCTTACAACAACTGAATGTAGTTACTTACGTCTAAAAGGAAATCACATGTTTCGCGTTGCAAACGCTTTGTTTTTAAGCACGCTGTCAGCTCACTCTTTCGCGTCAAACGACCTTACCTCTTCTACCGAAATCGAAAAAATCACCGTTCAAAGCGCTGCCACAGCTAATAACCGTCCTGTCGGCACCTTTGACTCACCTGTTTCAAATTTAGAATACGACCCGCGCGTTGATTTGCAGTCGCGTAATATGGCTGAAGCGCAGGCTGACGTTACCATCCGCGGCGGTATTTTTGAAAATACAGGTTTTCGCATTGGCAGTGCAACCTTATACGACCCGCAAACAGGCCATTACTTTGCTGAAATTCCTATTGCGCCTGAAATGCTATCTAAACCACAGGTATTCACTGGCGTAGATAACGCTCTTTACGGTGTTAATAGTTCTGTAGGTTCAATCGCTTATCAATGGAATACCATTAATAGCGGTGGCAATGTATCAGCAGGAGCTGGTAACAATGGGTTTAAACTGTTTAGATTGCATAGTGCATACAGCACACAGCTTGCATCTAACCGTTCGTGGACTTTAGGCGTGGAAGGTGAATACTCTCACTCACAAAGTGATGGTACCATCGAGTTTGGCGATCATGATTTTGACCGTGCCTCTGGACGCGTGCAACTCGCCAGCGAACAGTCTCAAACCGATGTTTTTTATGGTCAACAAGAGAAGTTCTTCGGCTGGCCAAATATGTATACGCCATTTAACGTGAATGAAACAGAAGCGTTAAAAACTAAGCTGTTTATGATAAATCACACGCAACAATACACAAATGATAGTCACTTTGAGCTAACCGCGTACCACAGAAAACATCAAGATCATTATGTGTTCTCTAGAGAAAACCCATCAATGTTTGAGGCTTTTCATGAAACGGAAGTAGACGCTTTTGCTTTATCAGGCACGCACAGTGTAAATAGCGAATTTAACGTATTGTATTCAGCGCAAGCGATGGCTGATTCAATTGAATCAACCACCCTTGAAAACAATTTTACTTCGCGTGATTATTACAAACTGAGCCTTGTACCTGAATACACCACCTCACTTGATGCGAACCAGAACCTAAGCGCTCGACTTGGCGTTGCATTTGACGACACTAATCGTGATGACTCTCATGTGTCTGTGATCGGTGATATTTCATGGCTAACACGTAATCAAGATAACTCGACACGTAAATTCTATCTATCGTACGCCGAAGCTACACAAGTTGCTGGCTACACCGCAATTGGTGGCAGCGAAACAGGCGGTCTATTTCGAAGTAATCACAATTTAAAACGTGAAGTAAGTAAGAATATTGAAGTTGGGATGTCGCTTGATGCCCTAGACTGGCGCTTCGATTCTGCACTTTTTTATCGTTTTGATAACGATTTAACTGACTGGACATACAGTTTTGATGCAACTTCAGCGCGTGCAGCCAACGCCGTTGATATTGACACGCTAGGTTTTGAACTTTTTGCGATTAAAAGTTTTGGTAACGCAGATATTGTCGCTAGTTATACCTATTTAGATAAATCTGAAAACTACTTTGACGACACCGTAGACGCCAGTTTTTATGCGTTAAATTATCCACCGCATCGAGTAACGCTTGGCGCCGTATGGCACCTGCATGACAGTGTGGTACTGCGCATTGATAATGAATGGCGCAAACAGCAAGATAATGCCCTACGAAACGGCGATGACAACGCGCTATTCACACACTTAACAGCTACCTACACACCAAGCCAATTACCAGGCGTAAATTTGGTGTTTGCCGTTGATAATTTATGGAATGAAAAATTCGAAGAAGTACCAGGTACACCAGGTCGCGGTGAACAATATTCGATTACTGCAAACTATACTTGGTAAGTATTTAAACCTAACTTGCGCTATTTGAACAAGCCGAAAAAAGCCCCTTTAGGGGCTTTAAATTGGTTGGTTAAATTTATAGACAATGGAAGTTATCGATTCTTTCTTTACACAACGTTTTGCCAGCAGCAGATTAGACTTCGCATTGCCAATTAGGTGCTTCGATACCAATTGAGATTTGAATATTGCTTTCACCATATTTGCTAATTGATGGCTGAATTGCCGCTTCAAAATCACGAGCGGTGCGCTCAAACTGGCGTGCATGCAGTTCAAGGACTTCAATATCTTTGCTATGAGAGCGGACTATCGCTTCCATTTTTTCAGCGATGTATTCGTGTTGTTTAATTAATTGTTTATTCACAACCACAGTATCGCCATCTTCAATAACCATATCACCGGATAAGCTATCTAACGTATGCTCATGTTTTGCAAGTTCACGCTCCATATTTTTCATCGGCTTTTCAAGCGTTTTTAGCTTCACTTCATCCGCTTTCATTGCATGGTAAGCGGTCAGTTGTGAATCTGTCATCGCGATAGTATCTAGGCGCTTACAATCCTTAAACACATAGATATTTGGTGCATCATTCTCCAATGTATTGTCTGATGTTGCATTTGCAACCGCGCAAGCTGTAAGAATAGCCGAACTTAACATAACAAGGGCGAACTGTTTCATAGCGTTTAATCCTGTTGAGTAAATGTATTAGTTTAAAATCTTAGTCGCGAGCAAAAGGGAAAAGGTTTAATAAAAAACTAATTTTTAGTAATCAAAACAAAATGTAACAATTACTCATACTTAAAAATAAACACCTTATAAACAAGTTGCCGCAAGCAGATCAACTATTTGTAATTGATGAAAAAGGAAAGGTTGTGCAAAAAGTTAGCTTACGAATTCGCTAGAAAGAGTTTTCTAGTATTTGGGGAAAGTTTAAGCGGGGAAACCCGCTTTTTTTTACGCATTGTTGTCTGCTTAATGTGCCAGGGCTTGATTAAAGTAGTCTTGATAAAACGCCTCAGCATCAATTTCAGACAGCGTTTGCCAAAGTTTATTCGCCAATAGCGGTTGGCGATCAAAAAATTGATGACTAAACATCAAATATCCAATGCTTTGATTAATTGGAATGGCATTTTGTTCAAAGCCAGTCGGCACATCTTCCATATGACAATTGCTAAGCGAAACAGCCACACGACCTTTGAAAAGTAACTCATGGGCTTTATTTATTGATGGTGATTCGTATATATCAAAGCCTTTTTTACGCATTTCACCAATTACACCGTAGCCATTTGGAATAGACATGCTCATTGGTTTGTCAAATGTCAGTGTTTCACCATCCCAATTTATACTGCCCGCTTTATGTAACAAACACGATGCAGAATTCGAAAAACTTAAACGATTGTCTAATTCGCCATCGCTATTTTTTGGGTAATGGGCGATTTTTTCTCTAAGCGGATGATACCGCCCCACCACAGCGTCTACTTTGCCACTAGCGAGGTCGTTTAAACAACGCTTCCAAGGGTATCGAACAAATTTAATGGTTAAATCGGGATGATAAGTCGCAACTTGATTCAAAATATCAATTGCCGGACCGGGCTTAGACTCAGGTACTAGTGGGCCTTCACCATAAAAATGAGGTAAAACCGTTTTGTTTTCATAACAATAAGTTAATGTGACTTGTTTATTGCTGGTGCCATGCGTGTGCAACGATAAAAAAATGAGTACTGTTAAAAACATATAATTAAATACATTTTCAAGCATAACGCACCTTAAAAATTAAATTACAACATTGTGAGTTTAGACCGAGATAAGCGAAGATTGTATTCAAACAATTTAAAAAATATGCACCTCATCATACTATTAAATAATTGATAACGCTTTTTCTTAAAACCAACCCCCTAATTCGTTGAGCTAGTTTAATAATTTTGACATATTATGCTAAAAACATAACGAGCAACCTATCTACAAAATGGAACTTGAAACCGAAAGACTTATTCTTAGATCGCTTTCTTCTGACGATTGGCAATTTTTCAAACATTTACACCAATTGCCAGCGGTTATGCGTTTTATAAGCGATATGCCTACGCTTGATTTAATAAAGCAACGATTTGATGAACGCTGTATTTCTTGGCAAAAGCAATCTAATGAATGGCTTACACTCACTATGTTCGATAAAAAATCCATGACGCCAATTGGCGTAACCGGCTTTTTGTCACTGTGGCAATCATATCAGCAAGCCGAGCTTGGTTTTATGCTTGACCCTGAATTTCAAGGATTAGGTTATGCAAAAGAGTCAACTCTTAGAGTGATGGCATTTGCATTTGATGAATGTGATTATCACAAAGTAACTGCTACTGTTACACAGGGCAACGACGCATCAAGTCGATTATTAACTGCGCTAGGGTTTAAACCTGAAGGTATACTCAGAGACAACTACAAAATAAATAATAAGTGGTGTCACGATCTGAAATTTGGCATGTTGAAAAGCGAGTTTTCTTAAACAAAAACACCTACAATAGAAAGTGGTAGGTGTTTTTGTTTTTAAGCGCTTATTTAAAGATTAAAGCGGGATGTTGCATCCAGTAACTTGTCTGATAAATCATGTAGGTTTGTTGCTACACTGCGTACTTGTTCAAGTGAGTTTAATGTAGATTCAAACGACGAGTGCATATTTGACACATTATCAACCACAATTGAAGCAACTGACGTTTGCTCTTCTGTTGCAGTGGCAATTTGTGCATTCATGCCATTTATCGCCAATATTTGTTCAGCGATTTTACGAATAGACTCTCCTGTTTTTGCTGCATTATCTGAATTCAGTTTTGCTTTTTCCATTGCTGAGTTCATAGCGGTTACAGAATCATTAGCAGCAACTGTTAACACATTTAATAAATCGCGAATTTCATTCGTCGATTTTGCGGTACGCGATGCAAGTTCACGCACTTCATCAGCAACCACGGCAAAGCCTCGCCCTTGTTCACCTGCACGCGCCGCCTCAATAGCGGCATTAAGCGCGAGTAAATTCGTTTGCTCAGCGATTGAGGTAATTACGTTTAAGATTTGCCCTACGTTTTGAGTGTCATTGGCTAATTGATCAATAGTACCTGAAGCCGCCTCAATTTCATCTCGAAGTGCATTTGATTCAGTAACCGAAGATTCAATTTGCTGCGCACTAACTTCCACTTCTTTTTCGGCACTTCTTGCTGCCTCTGCGGCACTCGCTGCCGAGTTAGAAATATCGCCTACGCTTAATTTCATCTCTTCCATTGACTGGCGTACAATCTCTGCATCATGTGATTGTTGATTAGTTGCATTCTCAGCATTTTCCATGCCTTGTACTAAACGCGTTGAGTTTTCCATTAACGGGCTTACAACCGACACCACATTTTCTACCGCGTCTTTCAATAACGATATAAAGCCATTAAAGTTTTGCGATACTTGACCAATTTCATCTTCACCTCGCACTTCTAACTTACTGCTTAGACTGCCTCCGCCATTAGCTAACTGTTCAAGTGAAGATGCGACGTCTTTGGCTGATTGACTTATGGCTTGTGCAATATAGATTGCCAGTAAGGCCGACATAATAATGGCGATAACAATAATCCCGATGGTTACACTGATGGCATCACTTGAACGCTCTAACGTGTCGCTTATTAGTGCTTGAAAACGTTCGTCAGATTTTGCTTGAAACGCTTCAAAATGGCTAACAAGTTCCTCATATTTTGCAGTTTTTTCTTGTGCTTGCTGCTGAATTTTTGAAAAATCTGCAGTTCCGTTGATCATGCCCGATGCAATATTTTTGGCTATTTTGCTGTATTGCTGTAACAAATTTATATCTCTGCTACTGGCATCCCGCGGGGACAACTTAGACAATTGCTCTAAGTTTTGTTTGATCAATTCACCTGTCTCATCAGCCTTAGCGATTAACTCTTCATCACCAAACGTTACCGACTGAGTGTAGAGTTCATCAAGTTTCTGAACCAAATATTTATTGGCTGTGGCGTATTTAACTACTTCATAACTAACAGATGAAATCTCGTTAATTGATTTTTCGTTATCGACCATAGTACTTCGGCTAACAGTTAATATTGCAAGCAGCAAAATAACGGTTAAGCCTGTGATTAAATGAATCTTTTTGTTTATGCTTAAATTACTTATTAGTTTCATCACGCCTGTTATTCCTAGTAGATTAACTTTGCTGATTATTTGTTCGTAAACATCAACTCTTAAATTGTCGCCTATTTTTCAATTTTTGCTAGTAATTCTGTTTAATTAACTATACTTACTTCGCTAACAACGCAAATTAAGCAATTTAGGAAACAGTTATGAACAATAAAGTTTTATTAGGTTGTGCATTGTGTTTTGCGGCTTTTCCAAGCTTTTCAGATGTTAATATATCTGGTTTTACTAGCATAAATGCAGGCAAAGTACTAAGCGGCACGGGTGTTCCTCACTATGGCATTAATGAGCCAACCTTTCTTGCTGACTACCCGATAGTCAGTGCCTATAACGAAGACATTACGTTTAAACCCGAATCTCTTTTTGGCCTGCAAGTCAGCGCCGATGTTGGTGAAGGGTTAAGCGCTACGGCACAAATTGTCGCCCGAGGCGCAGACGACTTTAATGCCGAGTTTGAATGGGCCTATTTATCCTACGAAATAAACGAAAATTGGACTATACAAGCTGGTAAAAAACGCCTACCCCTGTTCTATTATTCTGATTTTTACGACGTTGGTTATGCTTATGTTTGGATGCGTGCTCCAGCAGACAATTACACTTGGCAAATTTTTAACTACAACGGTGTAAACGCCCTTTACACAGGCTCCATCGGTGATTGGTCGCTATCTGGTAATATCTACATGGGTCGTGAAGACGACAAAGAGAATAAACTGCTTTCAGATTTTTTCTTTAGTGCTCAAACCCGTGAGATCTGGAAAGATATTATTGGCGGCGTTATTCAAACCAGCAACGATTGGTTAGAAATTCGCGCAACCGCCATGACCTATACAAACCAACGTTACATTGATGGTGAGCCTTCAATGTGGGATGGAAAAGATAGCCGAGACGGTAATTTCTATGGCTTAGCAGTAAATGCTGATTTTGGTGATTTTTTCGTACTAAGCGAACTAAACCGCCTCGACCTTGATGGCAACCTCGATACAGCAATGATCACGTTAGGTTACCGGATTGATTCTTTTACACCTTTTGTTTCTTATTCTACCTTTGACCAAAAAGACGGCAATGATGGTGAAAATCACAACACCACATCACTTGGGGTTCGTTGGGACTTTCATTCTAACGCAGCATTTAAAATTCAATACGACGAAGTAGAAGATAATTCGTATGAGTTGGCTGTGGCAGGTGATAGCAAAGCCATTACTATCGGCGTTGATATGGTATTTTAATTGAGGGTAATGTAATGAAAAATTTAATTATTTTAACACTTGTTTTATTTACATCTTGCTCATTAAGTGCAGCGGTAGATGTTATTGTTCACCCATCAAATGCAAATGCAATTGAAGCGGGTGATATTAAGAAAATCTTTACCGGTAAAGCAAAATCGTTTGCGGATGGTTCGAAAGCTCTCCCAATCACGCAAGCCGATGGCAACCCTATTACCGATGAATTTAACCAAAACGTGCTAAACAAATCGTCAAGCCAATTAAAAGCATATTGGTCAAAGTTAGTATTTACTGGTAAGGGTACACCACCGGAAGAAGCAGCAAATGATGCAGAAGTAGTGAGCTTAGTATCAAAAAATCCAAATTTAATTGGTTTTGTTACAAAAGGCAGTGCCGATGGCAGTGTAAAGGTTGTTCAATCTTTCTAACTGAGGTGAAGCTAATATGAAAAAACGTTATTTAATGACTTCACTACTATTAGCAGGTTTTGCGACACAGAGTTACGCAGATATCCGAATTAATGGTTTTGCTTCTATTTACGGTGGGCAAACCCTTGGTAGCGATGATGCCTTATACAATTACTCAGATGAACTAGACTGGCAAAACGACAGTTTGTTTGCGGTACAAGTTAGCGCCGATGTGATGGATGGGCTATCCGCAACCGCACAGCTGTTAGCCCGAGGTAGTGATGATTTTAATGCCGAGTTTGAGTGGGCATATTTAACCTATGAAGTATCTGAAAATTCACAACTAAGTGCCGGTAAAATGCGAATTCCATTTTATCGTTACTCTGATTTTCTTGACGTAGGTTACGCCTATCGCTGGGTAAGACCTCCGCAATCGGTTTATAACTTGTCGTTTTCGACCTATGAAGGATTAAGCTACCTGCATAACTCAACCATAGGTGAACTTGATAGCAGCTTACAGCTGATGGTAGGCGCGGTTGATACAGATATTACCGCAGTTACCTATTCAGACGCAGCTGAACTTAAAGACACAATTGGTATTAACTGGAGTTTATCAAACGGTTGGCTAACAGGACGGGTTGCTTATTTTGTTTCTGAAGCCAGTATTGATGTTAGCGGCAGTAGCGAACTTTCAGGGTTATTTAATGGCCTGCAAGCCTATGGCTTAAATCAGCAGTACAATAACTTAGCCATCGAAGAAGACGACGCTTATTTTGCAGCAATTGGAATTGGCATTGATTACAACGATATTCTATTCGACGCTGAATACACGCAATTTGAGATTGATAACAGCATTTTAGCCAAACAAACACAATATTATGTGTCGCTTGGTTATCGTATGGATTCAGTCACATTAAGTGCAACGTATGAAGGCAACGATGATGAAAATTCAAACGATCAATTTAACCAAGTACCACGCAGCATAACAGGCCCTGGCGGTGTACAAATACCTGTTGTTGCCCCTGGTACAAATCCACCACTGTATTTACAAGATGCCACTAACTTAGCGCTCGCATCACAAGCTGCTAAATCGAATGCATATTCGTTTACCGTACGATATGACTTCCATCCATCAGCAGCATTTAAAGTGGAATTCACCCACTTTGAAGATGATTTAAGCAACAACGACGCCGACTTAGTGACCTTTGGTGTGGACCTGGTGTTCTAATTATTATTTCCTTAAAAGCAAAAGCCCTACTCTTTTTGAGTAGGGCTTTTTTATGGAATAGGTTAAACCAATGTGATTAGCAAACGTCACCTTCAATGTTCAATAACTGTGGTTTTGTATTAGGCTTCGCATAACTTAATCGCCCTAGTCGATCGGTTGTGTGATAGCTATCAAGACCTGAAATCGCGACGGTATCAAGCGCTTCAATATCAATATAACCGTCTTTGCAAAGTGCAATATCCGGCACAATAATATGGGTTATTTCACCAATGACTAATACCGTGCCGTTAATTTCGAGCGGTTTAATTTCGCGTAATTCAAGAGCAAATTTGGCTTGCGATTCACCAACAAATGGCGCATCTATGCCTTTCTCAAACTGCTCTGTAAGCGCTACTTTCTCAAACTCAGATTCACTTTCATCGTAACGGGCTGATGTTTGATGAGCTTGTTGCCAAATTAATGAATTTACGTGATTAATGGTGTAGACACCGGTAGCTTTTATATTGCTTAACGTGTCTCTGGGAACAGTATCTGGGCGGATAATCATGCCTATTAGCGCAGGATCTGCGCCTAAATGAAATACTGAGCTTACAATCGCCAAATTGGTAATGCCAGATGCGTTTTGGCTACCAATTAAATTTGCACTTTTAAAGCCAGATAAACTATTAATTAACCGCGCACGCTCTCGCTGTTCCATCGCTTTAATATCATCTTGAGTTATGTGTTTTATCATTGCATTTGCCTTAAAGTCATTTGCTTTGCTATACGCTTAACCACACGTTATCGATTACAAATTTTCAAGATTTTGCAGTAAAAACTGCGCGCGACTCAGCACCTTCTCGCGATCATCTTGTGGCTTTTTAAGCCAGTTACTTAACACCATTTTAGTGCGTGGATTATTGGTAAAACTGTCTTTATGTTTATCCATAAATTGCCAGTAAAGTGAATTAAGCGGGCAAGCATCATCACCCACAGTATTAGCTACTTTATAGTGACAATCACTGCAATAATCACTCATTTTTTTAATATAATTACCACTTGCGGCATAGGCTTTAGAACCAACAATACCGCCATCGGCAAACTGGCTCATCCCACGGGTATTTGGCATTTCAACCCACTCAAGGGCGTCGATGTAAATACCTAAATACCAGTCATCAACTTCATCTGGGTGAATACCTGCAATTAAACAAAAATTACCTGTTACCATTAAGCGTTGAATATGGTGAGCGTAAGCAAAATCAAGTGATTGCGTAATCGCATGAGACAGGCAGCGCATTTTGGTGTTTCCACTCCAAAACCAACTTGGCAGTGGCAAGTTAGCATCTAAGGCATTAAGCGATGCGTAATTGGGCATATTAGCCCAATAAATACCGCGCACGAATTCACGCCAGCCTAAAATTTGCCTAACAAAGCCTTCTACTTGGGCAATATCTATGTCGTCGTTTTGTTCAAATGCGTCAATTGCAGCATTCACGACGCTATGGGGGCTTATCATTTTTGCATTAATGGCAAACGATAATCGCGAGTGGTATAAACTCCAACCTTTATCCTCGCCAAACTCAATAAGCTTGCCTGTCATCGCATCTTGAAATTGACCAAATTTTGGTAATAGCACCTTACAGAAAAAAACGAGCAGCTGCTTTGCTTGACTGCGATTGATTGGCCACAGCAATTGTTTCTCCGCTTTACCCATAGTTTTAATGCCATGCCTTGCAATGCGTGTCAGAATGTCACGGACATCATTAGCAAACACTAATGGCTCAGGAATATCGGCAAGATCAGAGGCTTTTAACTTATTGCGGTTTTGACTATCGAAGTTCCACTGCCCCGTAAGGGGTTCATCGCCATCCATTAAAACATTAAATTCCGCGCGCATTTTACGATAAAAATGCTCTAACCGGTGTTTTTTACCTTGCTTGAAATACCCGCCTAATTGATTATCAGCCAAGTAAAAATGCTCGGTATCAAACACCTTGTAGTCGATAGAAAGGCTTTGACAGAAATCACTTAACTGGGCGCGTAAACGATACTCATCTGGCAGTTGATAGCAAAAAGAACGAATACCGTGCTCTTTGATTAAATGATTTAATAAGTCGGGTAAATCAGCGTACTTTTGCGTGTCGTCTAAAGTTAAGTAAATCACTTTGTGGCCAGCTTTTTCTAATGCGCTGGAAAATGCCTGCATTGCCGCAAAAAACGCCGATATTTTTTGAATATGATGGGTGGTGTAACTCGCTTCTTGATGTAACTCTGCAATCACATATGTCACATTGTGCGACTTTTCTTTAAACCATGAATGCTGCGCATTAAGCTGATCGCCTAAAATTAAACGAAGATCATTGGTCATTATACTTTCCTTTGTGTCGGTTACCCGCACAGCGTTTTGAACAGTATTTTACGTTGTGCCAATCTCGCTGCCACTTTTTACGCCATGTAAATGGGCGTTCACACACTTGGCATATTTTTGTGGGTAGTTCTGATTTTTTCACTAATTTGGCCTAACATGGCGATTAAGTAACCGCTTACTTTCAATCACAACTTTTGGTTTTTTACGCCATAACCAAAGTAACGCTTGTGCATCTTTATAGCTTTGTTTTACATCAACAATCGGCTTAGGATAATCTTCACCCAATGTAAAGCCATACATCATTTGTTCCATTTGTGATAGCTGCCACGGGCTGTGGATCAATGGCGCTGGTACTTCACAAAGCTCAGGCACCCACTTTCTAACAAAGTCGCCCTTCACGTCTTTTTCTTCCCCTTGTTTTACGGGGCTATAAATTCGAATGGTATTAATGCCAGTCACACCCGCTTGCATTTGAAATTGACTGTAATGAATACCGGGCTCGAAATCTAAAAATAAACTGGCAAGATGCGCTACACCGCTGCGCCAATCAAGTTCTAAGTGATGGCACAAAAAACTAACTAACATAGCGCGCATGCGAAAATTAATATAGCCAGTTTCAATTAGGCAGCGCATACAGGCATCAACCATAGGAATACCAGTTTGCCCCGTTTTCCAAGCGTGCAATCTTTGCTCTGCTAAACCACCTGTCACCCGTGGTAAGTCGTCATACCCTTTGTTAACGTGGCGAAATTCCATCTCGCACTCGCTTTCAAATTTCTGAATAAAGTGGCAATGCCAATGAAGTCGTGATGTAAAAGCAACAAGGCTTCTACGCCAGCCGGGAACTTGCCAGTGACTGAGTACCGTTTGATACACCTGGCGCAAACTAATATTGCCCCACGCCAAATACGGCGATAATCGCGAGCAATGAATTTGACTTAAACTTGGGCTTGAAAGGTTAAATGCATACTCTTTACCGCGAGCGGTAAAAAAATCATTGAGTACATTAAATGCTTCGCTTTCGCCGCCATTTTGGAACTGTCCCTGAATATTTTGAAAGCGCGTTTCAAAGTGTGGCAACTGACATTCAAACTCATTATTTTTAAACCAATTAACCTTGTTTAAATCAAGATTCAAACAATGCGCACGCATTACCTGCTGCCAGTTTTCATCCCAATGAGTGCGATGGGTTAAGCCGCGTTGTACCGCCCCTAACGGGGTTTCATGCCAGATGACTTGATTACTTTTACACCAAGTAGCAAACGCTTTATCACGTAAAAAGGTGTTATCAAGGCCAATTTCTTGATGAGAAAGCACCTGCGAAATATCGTATTTAAGATTAAGTGCTTGAAATACTGCTAGCGCATCACCCTTTGCGACATACAAAGCGCCTGCTGGCAACTTGTTTGCCATATCGCGTAATGACTGCGAGACAAAGCGCCAATGGCGCTCAGAATAGTGCGCATCGTCAAGCAACATGTCTTCAAAACAGTACACCAATAATACTGGTAGCCCCGTTTTTGCTGCTTCAAACAATGGCGCGTGATCAGATAGGCGTAAATCACGTTTTAACCAAACAACTGCAATGCTCATTTAAGTTACATCGCTTAAAATTGGCCAATCTGCTGCATCATTAGCATCAAGCTGTGAGCCAACCGCTGAACCTTGCCACTTTCGAATAAACATGCCGTTTGCATCAAACAGCTCGGTTTGCTTTTCAATATTGAAATGCCGCCCGCCTCGCGGATCAACACCAACACCTGCAATGTACTGCCAATTGCCCCAATTTGACGCCACATCAAAATCAATCAGTTGCTGTTGAAAATAAGCAGCACCATAGCGCCAATCAAGCTGTAACTCATTTACAAAACAACTTGCCGCAATTTGCCTGCCACGATTGGACATATAACCGGTAGCGTTAAGTTGCTTCATAAGTGCATTAACTAACGGGTAAGGCGTATTACCGCTACACCACTTTTGATATCGCTCGGCAAAAAAGCTAGTGAGTGGTTTTGTTTCACTGAGGCCTGAAAACGCGTAAAGGCGCTCGCCTAATTTTAAGCTAAGCCACTGAAAATACTCGCGCCATAACAGTTCAAACTTAATCCAATACGTTGATTCGTTGGCGCCATCCGATTGTTCATATTGTAATACCGCATGCCAAATTTGCCGTGGTGATAAATTACCTATCGCTAAATAAGGGCTAAATTTTGTCGAGTTGTGCCAGCCATCAAGTTCGTTGCGGGTTTGTTTGTAGGTTTTTGCTGCACCACTATTTAAGTAACTCACTAAGTGATATTTACCCGCATGCTCTCCTGCAAAAAACGGCATTTCATTGGGCATTGTATAAGCCCCACCATAACGCTCAAACCAAGCAAGCAGCACACGATTGTCATTAACCTTAATAGCTTTGGGCCAATGCTCTGGCGTTAAAGTATTTTCCAATGAGGTTGGTGTTGAAACTGTTAATGGCTTTTTCTCAACTTTATTGCGAAATTTACTAAAGCTGCCCGACATACAGTCGAGCTCAGCAATTTGATGCTGTATAAACAGTGTATGTTGCCAAAACTGCGTGAAGTTAACGTTTGCATGGGTGCTTTGTAATTCAGTTAGTTTACGCCTTTCGTATTCACCCACTTGCTCTGCAACCACCAGCTGATTAATGTCATGATCAGAAATAAACTCACCTACTTCACTTTGAGTCTCGCCTTCTAACACAATTAGCTGATGACCCAGTGCTTGTAGCTCGTCGGCGAGTTCTTGTAAGGCGTTTAAAATAAAGCGTGTTTGATGATAGCCGAGCAATTGACTGTGATAATTGTTGGCAATTTTCGTGCTGGGATCGAGCACATAAACAAAGGCGATTTGTTCACTGTTTTTCAGCGCATATTCAAGCGCAGCGTTATCACTTAAGCGTAAATCATGGGTAAACCAATAAAGGGTTTTAAGCACTATTTCAAACCGAACCTGTTGCAAACTATAGCAATAAGTACGCAACTCAAGGTTAAAAAGTTCAACACAATAGAGCGCCTTTTTAAACCGCCCCATAGCATTGTGCATTTATCACAAAGGGCTTGTTTAAACATTATTGTCAATTAGCCTTGGTATTGTGTGTCGCTAGCGGTATGAGTGAGGAAGTAAATGTGATCACAGCGATTCTATTAGCCGGTTTTGCCCAGAGTTTGGTGTTATCTGGCTTTTTGTACAATAAATCAAAACAACTTAAGCAGTTTAAAATCTTAATGCTGATCCATTTGGTCTTTGCTTTAGACCTCTTTTTGGTATTTGCCGGTCAGCATAACTAGCTTTCGTCGCGTCTAAACGCATGTTGGGGAGCAATTTACGCCATTTTATTTTTTGTTTTTATTCGCAGCTGCATCGGTTCGATGCCGTCAAAACGCGAAATTATGTGTTACTTCGCGCCTTGGCTGGCGCTTAATATTTCTGTTATTGATTTTCTTTACAACCCTAAAAGCACTGTGTTGTCATTACGGCACGAATTATCGGGCTACTTTTTACTGATTATTTATCTTTATTTTACCATTTGGGCATGTGTAACGGTCAGGCGATATCGCAAACAACAAGCGCGCTTTTCAGCCACTCTTAGCAACGAAAATATGCTGTTGTTGTGGGGAATATGCGCCAGCTTATTTTTAGCTATTTCTGTTATTCCGTTTCAATATATGTTGCAAACCAGCTTACCTTTGCCCCAGTTACTAATGTGCTGTGCGATGTATGCCATTACTTATGTGTTATTACTAAAACCCCAGCTACTTGATTTTAAAGCTAAACAAGTGGCAAATACTAACAAAGAAAAATTGCACGCGAGTGAAGATGCATTTCTTGCCGAGCACATTTTAACCTTGCTTGATGAGCAGCAGCTTTTTACCGATCCAAATCTTAATTTACAAACCTTTGCCGAACACTTGGCAATGAAACCCTATTTGCTCTCGCAGGTGTTAAACCATCACTTGGGAATAAAATTTATTGATTTAATTAATCAACGGCGAATTGAATACGTTTGCAACCTAATTAAAAATCAGCCACATATGCCAATGTTAACAATTGCGATGCAAGCGGGCTTTAATGCTAAATCGACCTTTAATGCGGCATTTAAAAAATATCGCAATCTCACCCCAAGCGAGTATAAATCCCAAGTATTAAGTACAGATTAGCGAATCTGTACGTACAAAAACGCCAATAAGACGACACCAAACGCGAAACGCAGCACCATAAAGCCTTTAAACAAAAGGAGAACTTTATGAACTACAAAACACTTTTTGCGCTTTGTTTGTCGTTGTTATTAATTGCGTGTGATAGCGATGATGCACTGTTTGAGAACCCATCTGCACAACATGTTTACCCCGCACCAAGCGGGCAATATCGTGTTGGTATTATGGAGTTTGATATTACCGACTACCGCGAAGATAAACTGGCTCCAGAACTCGGCGAACTGCGACAGTTTACGCTTCGTGTGCATTACCCGAGCCAATTACGTTCAACTCTCTACCAACCCTACTTTGATAAATGGCAACACCAAGTCGATTACCTATCTGCTCTTAGGCCACAAGATGCACCAATTCACCCACAGCAACATGAACTGCAAAGCATGTTGTCTTGGTCAAATTCAAAAGCGCCAATTGCATATCATCCGGAAAATGGCTGGCCGGTGCTTTTTTACTCTCATGGCTTAGGACTTTTTAATGCTGACAACACCGAGCTGCAAGAAGTGCTGGCGAGCCATGGCTTTGCTGTGGTTTCAATTAATCACACCTATTTGGCTGGCGTTACCAGTTTTCAAAATGGCGAGCAAAAAGGGCTGTATTTACCAACTGGCAAACACGATGTGCAAACACCCACTGGTCGCGCATATTTTGATAATCTCGTTGCCCCTGAAATTGCTAAAGATGTGCTCGCTGCATACCAGTGGTTAGCACAAGAAAGCGGGCAATTTGAACATCAGCTCAATTTAAACAATGTAGGCACGTTAGGTTTTAGCTTAGGCGCAAGTGCTGCAATGAATGCCTGCCAGCAACTTTTAGTATGTAAGGCCGCAGCAAATATGGATGGTATCGTATTGGGCAACGTGGCAGTAAATCCATTAAACAAACCACTTTTACTATTTCGCTCGGAAAATCCTTTTTCACAGCTAGAGCCAATTTATCACGCGAACCAAGGTGACAGCATTTTGGTATCAATTCACGGCAGCCAGCATAATGACTTTACCGACCAAAACCGCTGGATTGTTGGTTATCCGAGCGAGGTTGATAAAAACACCATGCATAACATTGTAAAACAGCATATGCAGCGCTTTTTTAATCACTATTTGAAGGCGCAGCCATTGGAACTAACCGAATTTGAGGGTGTTAGTATTCAGCAAAAGTGATTCGGCCAATCTAAACTAGCAGCCAGTATCAACGGTAGAGGCCACTTTACTGGTAACTTGGCTGCCATTTTCTGCAAAAGCGTAATAGGCATAGCATTCGTCTTGTAAGCTGTAGCCTTTAGGGAAAATAAATAATCCCCAGCCCTGAATACTGCTATTTACATAAGATGCCGGGGTTTGATCTATCACACACAAGCGCTCTTGGCAGTTATAGCTCGCAACTAAACTTGCACCTAAATCAAAATAACCATTGCCCACATAACTAAAATCACCGTCCATTAAATCGCCCAATGCGTTATTCCAAATTTCTTGCGGCGCACCAAAATAGGTATTAACGGTCACCCCATTAATGGTAACGGACTCATTGCTGACTTTGTGCTTATGTTGAATTACAGCTTTAGCGTAAATGCCATCGGTAAGCTGATCTAACCCTGCAGCAACTTGTTTAAGTGTTGCAATGTTTGCGTCGCGATTAAGTGAAAGAAACTTAGGCGCAGCAACAACGGCTAACACGCCGAGTACAACAATCACTAAAATCAATTCAATTAAGGTAAAGCCGCGGTGAGAAGTCATAGCCGTTGTACATCTTTTAACGTTAAGCATTCAATGGATAAGGGAAATCCTTATGTATGTCTTACAGAGTAAGCCTTCTGGGGGAAATGTTCAAATAATTAAAATAGCGAACATCCGTGTTCCACTAATACCAATTAAAATACCAAATAAACTTTAAACAGGTTTGGAAGCACGTAAGGTAAACGCAAATTCAGTGCCTTTGCCAAGTTCACTTTTTACTTTGATGTCGGATTTAATCAGCTGAATTAAGCGATTTGTTATTGCAAGCCCTAATCCCGCATGGGACTTTTTACAACCTAGGCTGTTACTTGCGCGGTATCGCGCTTCAAAAATATAGGGTAAATCTTCGCTGCTAATACCCACGCCGCTATCGGCAACAACAATTTTGTACTGGTTCGAGTCTAAAATAACGTTAACGCTAATTGTTCCGCCTTGATTAGTATGACGCAGCGCATTTTCGATTAAATTTGTTAAAATACGCTCTAACTTTGCGATATCTGAATAAACACTAAAATCGCATTCTTTTGGATGCACTTGTAATTGAATGCCGGCTTTTTCAGCGCGTAGGGCAAATTTTGCCATCACATCGTAAATCAGCTCACCTAAGTTAAACACTTCCAGATTAATATTGGTTTGACCAGATTCAAGATGAGCAAGTTCAAAGATTTGATCGATCAAGACTTTTAATTGACCGCAATTTTTCAATGTTACATTTAAATAATGAGCGGCTTTTTCATTAGCATTGGGCGCTTCTTTGTTTAGTAACTCTAAATAGCCTTGCAGCGAGGCAAGTGGCGTGCGCAAATCATGAGATAAATGGGCAAGTAACTCGCGGCGCTGCTCATCAAGTTTAGTGAGCTGCATCATTTGCTGATTGATGGTGATAAGCATGCGATTTACCGCCGCACCAAGTTGATGAATTTCATTATGTTGCTTCGGCCAATCTAGTAAAGGCAGTTCTGAAATATCAAATTCGGTTTTATCCACTTTTTTAATGAAGCTGCTTAAGGTTTTAAGTGGTTTAGTAATTGTGCGAAAAATCACTAACATGCTAATCAGCAAAAAGCCCAAACCTAATACCAACCAAATACTGCTTACTAAAATTTGCTCTGAGCTTTTAATCGACGCAAAAATAGAATCATAAATAGATGAGCCAATAATCACGTACAAATAACCTTGTAGTGTATCGCCGTTATACACAGGGGCCACTGAAAAAATCTTTTTGTGGTCAAAATTGCGCGGATCATCACCGTAAATGGGTAAATTAGACTGATCTTCAATTAAGGTAACAAGTGGCGCTAAATCGATAAACTGGCGTTTAACTTGCCCTGGTTTCGCTGAAAACGTCAGTAATTTGCCACTTGGGTCAACAAAATAAAACTCAAACGCAGGGCCAAGTACCATTAAGGTATGAAACAAATTCTCTAATGCCTTGTAATCGTATACCCCTTGTTTTAACAGTGGATTATCATTGGCTAAATGTTCGGCCAAACCCAAGTGCAGTGCTTGCTCTGCCTGTGCGCGGCTTACTTGCGATACACTTTGTGTCCACCATAAAAAAAGGCTGGCAGTAAGAATGAATATACTCGCTAATGTGAGTGAGAGCTTGGTATAAAGCGAGTTTTTCATAGTGCAGCAACAGCCAAAGATTTCGCATTGAGTTTGTAACCAACACCCCAAACCGTTTCAATAACATGCTGTTTAGCATGCTTTTCGAGTTTGCCTCGCAACCGATTGATATGTGAGTTGACGGTATGTTCATAGCCACTATGGTCGTAACCCCAAACTGACTCTAACAATTGGCTTCTTGAAAACACCTGATTTGGGTGTTTTGCAAAAAATACCATTAAGTCGAATTCGGTTGCGGTAAGCGGTAAGTCTTCCCCTTGAAAGCGCACTTCATGACTAAAGGGGTCGATGTGCAGGGCACCAAAATTAAGCACCTGCGGCTGCTCGCTGTTTTGCATGCTCTGCGCTTGGCTTTGCTGCAATAAGCGGATGTGCCTAATTTGCGTTTTGATACGCGCCTGAAATTCACGATAGCTAAACGGTTTGCAAATATAGTCGTCTGCGCCCATTTCTAGGCCAATAATACGATCCATTTCACTGCTTTTAGATGTGAGTAGTACCACGCTCACCTCGGGCATTTTGGTTTTTATTTCGCGGCATAAGGTTAGCCCGTCTACTGTGGGTAACATTATATCCAGTAAGATAATTTGATAATCTTGTTTTGCTAATTGGGCCAGTGCCGCTTCACCAGTTGTAACATGATCTACATGCAAGTTAAGTTCATTTAAATGAACCTGCAGTAACCCCGCAATATCTTGATCATCTTCAACAATCAGTACCGAGTGTTGCATCATCACACCTCTGCTTATTATAGAAATAAGATAGGCCGACGAAGACAACAACAAGGTACACTAAATAAGTGCGCTACAGTGGTTTAAAGTGCTAACTCGGGTTTACTGCAGCACACTATTCAACGTGGCAAAACAAATCGCCGGCCTATTTAACGCGTGTTACGGTGACAGCCAATAGCGGATTGTCGAATTTATGAAGACTTGTTAATACCGAAGTACTAAGCCCATCATCTTGTCCAACAACCCCCGGATGCATCGCAACTTTATTTATTTCTTCACGTGCACTGTTAAAACCTTCACCTCCATCGGCAGGCCCTGGTATGGTACCTGGCGCTTCAGAGTTGGCTTCTGTGCCCGCATCATAAGCAAAGGTTTTATAGTACTGCATATCCCCTACACTCATTGAAGAAACATCTATGGCATTAAGACCGGTAAAGCCATCATTTGTATTCACCATCATGGAAATTAATGATAATTTTTGACCTTCAAGCATCTCGCTTGTGAGCATTAGCTCAACTTTTTGCCCCGGCATTAATACTGCGTCACTTGATGTGCTTGCATTCACCACATCTAACGCCAAAAGGCCCGAGTTATCACCTGATTCTGCCAGTACCTCGAGTGGCTCAGATGCCATTTCACCAATTTGCCAGAATTGACCCGAGGTATGTAAAGCGCTGCCTAGCGGCGACATAGGTTGTGCCTGCGTTAAATTCACGGCAGTTACCATAAATTCATAGGTCATAGTGGTTGGCGGCGTGACTACTGGTGGCTCAACCTTCATTTTGTCGTTATCGTCATCCCCACAGGCAACAAGCGCTAAACATGCTGCTGGGATCAAAATTTTACTAAGTCTCATAATGACCCCCAATTACTTCACAGTGACTGTTACTTTTGCAACTGGGTTTAACCAGCGGTGAACTGTATTATGTAAGTCACTACTACCGCCAGAAGCATTGTCATCGCCAAGGTTTCCGCGGTGAACATGGATCATTTTATTCTCTTCGGTCGTGGTAACGCCTGTGCCATTTTCGCCTGGAGCAACTCCAGGAGACGCCGGAATACCAAGTTCATCCGGTGCACCAGATCCATTTTTTACTAACTCATTATTGGCTTCGGTGCCCGCATCATAGGCATTTAAATAAACGGTGTAAGTGCCCACTTCGCTTGGAATACTCCAATTGTTTAGGCCAACAAAGCCATCATTGGTTGGCAGCATCATACCGACAATTGATAATTGGGTATTGCCGTCGGTTGTCATTAAGTTGGTCATGGTACTCATGGCTGGGGCAAGTAAACCACCCGCAGGATTTGCCATGGTATCTGCACCAATACCATTTACCATAGCTACAAGCCCATCTAAGCTGCCGCCTTCGGCCATTGCTTGCAGTTCAGGTGAAGCCGCTTCACCTAATTTATACAACATGGCATCACTCGAATGCGCCGTAACAAGTAACGGCGTGAAGTAAATACCTTGGGTTAAGTTAGTAATTTTTACATCTATATCTGCAGCACTTGCATTGCCAGCTGCAAGAAGTGCACTCGTAGCAAAAAGTGAAAGGATTTGTGTCTTCATAATTTGTTCTCGGTTGTTTTTGACCCTTTCACTATGAAAAACAAAGTTCTCAATGCCATCACCGAAATCTCACAAATTCATCACGATTTCATAAAAAATTTTAACTTGCGATAAATGAATAAGAATTGCTCAATTGAGCATTGGCAACATATAAATTAATCTGTAACGCAAAATACGCCTTGGCTAGCTAACCTGAATTCGGGTTAAGAAGTTAACTAAACATTTGAAATATTTGAGCTATGTTGTTTCATACCTTCTAGCTTGATAGTTTTTCACAGTAACAAGGCAAATTTGTGCGTCAATAGCGAGTCTATTGCAAACAAATTTAACGCAGTAATAAGTAAAAATAGCTGCTAGAAAGTAATTTATTACCCCGAACTCAGGTTAGGTTACTGCATAAAACATGAAATGGATGTTCAACATAATATGAAGTACCTTTATCTCGCAGCTGCACTTTTAGGCAGCATTATTCCTTATGGTGCGTTTCTACCTTGGCTAATCGAAAATGGCGCAAATCTATCTTTATTTGTTAAATCGGCATCGGCCAATCCCATTAGCCTATTCGCTTGGCTTGATGTGTTAATTGCCGCAATTATCTTAATTGTTTTTATTATTGTCGATGCAAAAACAAATAAAGTTGCGTATTGGTACTTAGCGCTTGTGGGCACAGTATGTGTGGGCGTGTCATGTGGTTTACCACTTTATTTATATTTGCGTACCCGTGAGCAAGATACGCGCCTAACTCACGCAAAGTCATTTTAAAGAATTTACATGGATTATTTGCTGGCAGTAACGCTTTTTGCTATTTCATCATCGGTTACACCGGGTCCTAACAATATTATGGTGATGACCTCTGGGGTGAATTTTGGTGTTCAAAAAAGCTTGCCACTGCTAATAGGGTCTGTTGATCTTTCAAGTTCGTTTTTGCAGCAGTTTGATTGGCTTTTATACAAGGCAGAGGCTGCGTGGCATAGCTATTCTATGTAAGTCAGGCGATAACACAGTAGAAAATCCAATCAAGCGCTGCCGAACGGTTCTTTTGAGCGCACTTTTCTCATTGTTGCCTACATGGATGTAGGTAAGAGGCGTGAGCAGGACGCAGAAGCTTTGCTCGATATTAGCTTTGATTGCTAGGCCACACATCGAGCGCCGCAATAAAAGCACGCTCAAAAAGAACAAAAATAGAACAGCAAAGATTAACAGACCCTAAGTATTTGTATTGGTTTTAGCGTAATGCTGCTGGTTGTAGGGTTTGGTTTCGCTCAGCTTTTTACCCTTTATCCCACGTTACATTTCATTATTAAATGCGTGGGCGTTGGCTATTTACTATATTTATACCAATTCTGTTAAGTATGTGATCAGGGATAGCGCTGGATAAATGAAATGGTAACAAGGCGGAATTTTTCTTATGTAGTGTTCTACATTGATAAATTCTAACGCAGTTAGCATGATATTTAGTCCGCTAGGATGATCAGCTACTTAAGTGAATTGGTATTAGCCTGGCTTATTGCAAGTAGCAGCTCAGATGTTGAAAAGAGCCGTCAAGCAACCCCTTTTTCGTTTATGAAAGGTGCGCTGTTTCAATGGGTAAATGCTAAAGCATGGATTGTTGCAACAGTTGCTATAGCAGCGTTTACCTCAAGCGGTGGCGATCTATTCACTCAGCTATTAATTATCTCACTGACATTTTTTATTGTGTCTTGTGTTGGCGTGTGGCTGTTGTTCGGTTCTATGCTGCAAAACGCACTCAATAGTCAAAGCCACAGGCGCATATTTAATTTATCTATGGCTGGTTTATTGGTGTTATCGTACTACCGGTAATGCACGAGATTATTTCCCAGTTACTTAAATAATACATCGGTTGAACCATCAAAATGCTCACTTATTATATCCATTACGAGGTCGAAACGAGCAGGTAAGTCTCGCTGATATTTTTTAACTAAATACCTTGGCTGTGAAATTGGTTTAGGTAATTCAAATTCACAAAGCACGTCTTTAAAAGGTGAATGAGCAATTGCTACTTGCGGTAAAACGGTAAAACCCAACCCTTTAGATACAGGTAAAAGAATTTGATTGAGCTGGTTGATATAACCGCTAACTGGCATAAGTTCAATACTGCTAGGGTGTTTATCAAGTTGATTAAACACCATGCTTAGGTAGTGCTTGCCATCTGGGTGATTAATAAACCCGCGTTGGCATAAATCATCAAACGATGTAATCGTGCCTTGCCAAGCTTTTGCCATCACCACAGAAATTTTTTCATGACTTAAGGGCGTTGCTGAAAACCCTTTATCAGCTGAATAGTGGTTAACAATGCCTAAATCAATTGAGCCTTGTTGTATGTGCTCTAAAATACGTTCGTTTGGCGCAATTTCAAGCTCGCACACCAGCTTTGGCAACTTAACTTGTTGTGCAATAAGCTTTTCATACAGAGATAATGCATTTGCGCCAGAGCATGCAATACGACACACCCCACTGTGTTTATCATCAAAACTTAGTTGCTCGAGTAAATCAATCTGCCCCTTAAACGTCGACAATGCATAGTCATATACCAACTTTCCTTGTTCGGTAATTTCAAATGCTTTGCCATAGCGCTTTATTAAAGCTTGGCCGCAATAACTCTCTAACTTTTGCAAATGTTGGCTAACACCCGGTTGTGTCATTGCTAATAAATCTGCGGTTTTGGTAAAACTTTTTGTCTCAACTAGGGTGATATAAGTTTTTAACCATATGTTATTTAACATCATAATTTTAAATTATAGGTTTTCTAAAATTTAATAATTTTAATTAATTTAGTTGATTAACTAGGCTTAGCACAAGTAATTTTTCTTGTTAAAAAAGGAAACACAATGTCACACACATACCCTAGAAGTTTTTCGCACATTGGTATTTCAGTACCTGACCTAGAAGCCGCAGTAAAATTCTACACTGAGGTGTTAGGCTGGTATTTAATTATGAAACCAACTGAAATTATTGAAGACGACTCACCAATTGGCGAGATGTGTACCGATGTGTTTGGCGCTGGCTGGCAGCGTTTTCGCATTGCTCATTTATCTACTGGTGACCGTATTGGTGTTGAACTATTTGAATTTAAGAACCAAGAAAACCCAAAAGATAACTTTGAATATTGGAAAACAGGTATTTTCCACTTTTGTGTGCAAGACCCAGATGTAGAGGGGTTAGCTGAAAAAATCGTTGCCGCAGGCGGTAAAAAACGCATGGCAAAACCACGCTATTATTACCCAGGTGAAAAACCTTACCGTATGATTTATATGGAAGACCCATTTGGCAATATCTTAGAAATATACAGCCACAGTTACGAATTACACTATGCAAGTGGTGCCTATAACTAACTGTTACATTCCTGCTAGGCTGATTATGTAACAGTTAGTTAAGTAATCAGCCCCTTTAACAGTCGCCGTTAAAGGCTTAAAAGTGCCATTAGCTGTCATTCGTAACGCCTTAGTTAGGGGCACCAAGGGTAACACAGATTTTTGCGCTAAAATGGCGGAGCCTGCGCAAAAAATGGGTTGGCCTTGAGTGTCCCGGCCAGCTTGCTGGCCCTTGCTACACTAGCTTGTTATAAGTCTTTTTTTGATGCGCCAAAACCAGAAGTCCCAGCTAAAAAGTGCATATCCCAGACTGAACGTAGCTCTGTCTGATTGACAGCCCTGAATGCAATCAGACCATCTTTAATCGAGTAATACCATAGCATTTTTTTGTTGGTTTCTCTGGAACCCATCGGCCCCTCAATAACGCAAATGTCTGAGTATTTTCTTCCTAGAGCAACCAGAACTTCGTTGCACTCGGAAGAGGAAAAGTGAATCCCCCTATAACTCCACTTTCTAGGAATGCTAGATGTAGGAACAGAAAAGCTAAGCCTTAAGCTGATAAAGCAGTGAAATTCCTTACCATCGCAAAAGTCAGCGGCTGATTTAGAGTCACCTCCAAAATTGATAGTTTGGGCTTCGGAGTCCATTTGGTAGAACTCTTTATCACCAATGACGCCGCTCACATACAGGTATTTTTCAGCACTAACGGGTGCTGAAATGATGGCGAGAAAAAGCAATGCGATCTTTAAATGTTCCATATTACCCAAAGACTTATAACGCTTGCCTAACCGGCGCGAAATAGCAGGCTAAAATTAGCGACGAAGGAGCGCAAGCCTGCTGTTTTGCGTCCTTTTGTTTAGGCACTTGATACTTATTGAACCTTCTCCCCGAAGTTTAGCGAACAGCTAAACTTCAAGGCGACCAAACCAAAAGGAGAAAGCTCAATGAAATTCTATACTACTTTTCACAAATATTATTGTGGAATTGACCTTCATGCACGCATTTTATACGTGTGCATTCTTGATGAGCGTGGCAATAAAGTGGTTCATCAGAAAATAAAAGCCGATAAAACTGAATTACTTAGCTTAATTACGCCATACCTTGAAGATATTATTATTGGTGTCGAATGCATGCATTGTTGGTATTGGATGAGTGACTTATGTGCTGAGCATGATGTTGATTTTGTACTTGGTCATGCCCTTTATATGAAAGCCATTCATGGTGGCAAAGCCAAAAATGATAAGATTGATTCTTATAAAATCGCAAGCCTATTGCGCGGTGGCAATTTCCCGCTAGCTTACAATTATCCTGCTAATATGCGTTCAACACGCGATTTACTTCGCAGAAGAACACGACTGGTTCAGCATGGCGCACAACTGAAAGCGCATATAGTTAACACAAATAGTCAGTACAACTACCCGCCGCTTGAACTGCATATGAAAAACAAATGTGTTCGCCAAGAATTCCAAACGCGCTTTGACGACCAAGCTGTTCAACGCAATGTTAATTTTGATATAGCCATTCTCGATGCCTACGCCGAAGAGCTTAAAAAGCTGGAATATTATTTAGAAAGCAAAGCTAAAAAGCATCAACCAAACTATTATGCACAACTGCGTACCATACCGGGTGTTGGGCTTATTTTAGCCATGACAATTTTGTATGAAATTGGTGACATTAACCGCTTTGAATCTGTACAAACGTTCGCGTCTTATTGTCGGCTCGTTAAGTGCAAAGCGGAATCTGCTGGTAAAACCTATGGCACCAGCGGCAATAAAATTGGCAATGGCCACTTAAAGTGGGCATTCAGTGAAGCTGCAGTACTTTATTTACGTGGCAACGACAAAGCTCGACGCTACTTAAACAAATTACAAAAACGTATGAGCAAAGCCAAGGCACTCTCAGTACTCGCTCATAAATTAGGACGCTGTGTTTATTTTATGTTGAAGAACAAAACGGTATTCGATGATGAACGTTTTTTAAAAAGCTAAGTCGCACAATGGGGTGAGCTTTACACCTAACTAGATAAACATGAACAACCACGCGTTATTTGTGTTTAAGTCAGCAAAAGCTGAATGTGACAGGTAAGTGTTGTCGCAGTAATAAGCTATTTGGCCTTGATTAGACACCCCATTGGTGCGCATTAATTTAAGCAATGAATTGAATCGTTTACACCTTGGCTGAGCCTTTAACTAACTGGACGAATGAGCCATCCCCTTGAGTAGCGCCAGATTAAGGTTAACCGATGAATGTCTAGTGGCCCTAAACGATAAGTTGTATCGACTGATTTAGGCAGCGATGAGATCGCAATAAGAGATTACTGCGTAACGCCCCTATATGTGTTTGTCGTAAACGATTTTAACGGCTAACCGACATAGCGAAGTTGAACAGATTTAAAAGATTGCTAAAACAAATTAGCTGCTCAAACGCAGCTAAAAAGAATCGTTATGCTTACTTGACCGGAGAAGGTTCATATGTGTTATATGCCTATTGCTGAACACTTTCAAAATTAGATATTTCAAACAGTTTATTACCAAGTGTTACCAAATCAGTTAAATTCCTGCGTTCTGTATTTGAATAAGGCGACCAAAGGCAAGTTTCTGAGTAAGTATTTCCATTTTTGGGCTTGAAGCACCATGTTGAACCATCCATTCCACGAAAATTATCAGTTTTTATGGTAGCTTGAACTGACCTATAAAGATCTTTAATCATTAAAGCGGTGTTTGGATCCAGCTTTGCTTTAGAGTCATGCTTCACAGTCGTTCTTGAGGGTTG